>NZ_AZNV01000004.1:0-219322 GCF_000510625.1 Rhizobium sp. IBUN | reverse complement strand
TGTCGCGGAACTCGGACCCTGGAGCTGGTGGATCGCCGGCTTGGTGCTGCTGGCCGCAGAATTGATCGCGCCGGGCGTCTTCCTTGTCTGGATCGGGCTTGCCGCCCTCATCGTCGGCATGCTGTCGCTACTGTTCTGGGACAGCAGCTTCTGGCTTTGGCAGGTTCAGGCCATCCTCTTTGCGCTTCTTGCAGTCGTGGCAACAGTGGTCGGCCGCAAGCTGACCCTGCAGCACGGTGAAACCGATCAGCCTTTCCTCAATCAGCGGGCCGAAAGCCTCATCGGGCGCACCGCGACGCTGGCGGAGCCCATCCGCGAAGGGCGCGGTCGTATTCGCCTCGACGATACGTTCTGGCTCGTAAACGGCCCGGACCTGCCTGTAGGCACCAAGGTAAAGGTGGTGGCGAGCAGCGGGCGCGATCTGACGGTAGAACCGGTCTGATCAGGCCACGCCGATCCGCAGCAGATCATGGAAGTGCACGAGCCCGATCGGGCGGTTGTCGTCGTCGACCACGATCAGTGCTCCGATGCTGTGCTGGTTGAGCATGGCAAGCGCGGCCGTTGCCAGCACTGTCGGCTTCACCGTCTTTGGTGTCCGCGTCATGATATCGTCGACAACGAGCTCGGAGAGGTTGCGCGTCAGGTTGCGTGCCAGGTCGCCTTCCGTGATGATGCCGCAGAGCCGCTCATCCTCGTCCAGAATACCGACGCAGCCGAAATGCTTCCGAGACAACGTTGAGATCGCCAGCGGCACCGGCGTTCCCTTGGCCACCAACGGGACGCGATCGCCCGTATGCATGATATCGGCGACATGGCTGAGACTCGCCCCGAGTTTGCCGCCCGGATGGAACACGTGAAAGTCGCGCGCCGTAAAGCCTCGTGCCTCAAGCAGCGCGATGGCAAGCGCATCGCCCATGGCGAGCTGCATCAGCGTCGAGGTGGTCGGAGCCAGCCCATGCGGACAGGCCTCTTCCTCGTTCGGCATCAACAGGACAATGTCGGATGCCGCGGCGAGCGACGATCTTTCGGAAGATGTGACGGCAATCAGCGGAATCGAGAACCGGCGCGTATAGCCGATGATGCTGCGAAGCTCGGCACTTTCGCCGCCCTTGGAAAGGGCAAGGACGATATCCGTCGTGCCGATCATCCCGAGATCGCCATGGTTTGCCTCGGCCGCATGGACAAAGAAGGCCGGCGTTCCTGTCGACGCCAGCGTCGCCGCGATCTTCACACCGATGTGGCCGCTCTTGCCGACGCCTGTAACGATGACGCGACCGGTGACGCCGTTGATCGTCTCGACGGCCCGCATGAAAGGCCCGGCCAAGCCGTCGTCAAAAGCTCGCTCCAGGGCCTCAAGCGCCCGCCTCTCGGTGCCGATCGTCCGTTTCGCAGACTCCAGGACACCGTTTTCGATGACATTTACCGCTCTCTTGATCATGGCACTGCGTTAGCGGTTTTCATCCGCCGAGTCCATCGGCTGCCCTCACGGGCATCGCAGCGCAACGAATGGTTAACCACAAGCCTTTACGTTCGGGTAACGCTTCGACGCATGCCAGGATACACATGAGCCATTGGAAGGACACGAGCAGTCTCACGCCGCTCCGCGCGACGGGCTTTGCGGTGTCCATGGCTCTGATGGCAGGCACTTTCCTCGCGCCCCACGCCGTACTTGCGCAGTCGACGCCCGTTTCCAACAGCTCGATCCGCTCGTCGACCGCACCTGCTGCTGCGGCGGTGGAGGATGAAGGCGATATCCCTGAAACACCGGCCGGCACTATGTCACCGGCCGACAATGCGGCGCCAGCAGCCACTGCTGCGCCGATTGCGGCTGCCGATCAAAAACCGAGCGACGAGACGACCGGTGCGATCCTCGATGAGGACATGATACGCCTCAACACGCGCGAAGCGCCGCTCGACGAGCGGCTGCCGGCCCGCAAGCCGGAGCCGAATCCGGCGGCCGAGGAAACGCCGGGCATCCGCATCGGCACCTTCGTCCTGCGTCCGACCGTTACCCAGAGCATCAACACCGAGACGCAGAAGGACGCCGGCATCAAAAAGAAGCGTGGCTTCCTCGAAACGGATCTGCACGCCACGCTGACCTCCGACTGGGCGCTGCACCAACTCACGGTGACCACCGACGGCGCCTGGCAGAAGAACGTCAGCGGCGAAGGCGAGGAACAGCCGGATTTCAGGATCGACGGCGACTTGCGGCTCGATCTTCCCGAGGATACGACCGCACATATCATCGGCGGCTACCATTTCTACCGCGAAGACACTGATGATCCGAATGCCATCCAGAACGCGGACCAGCAATCGGATGTTCAGGAATTCAGCACCGGCGCCTCGATCGAACGCGACTTCGGCATCCTGCGCGGCAGCACCGCTATCGATGTCAGCCGTACGATCTATTCCGACGCGACATTGTCCGATGGAACGACCGTTTCGCTGGCCGATCGCAACGAGACGAGCGGCACGATCCGCGGCCGCATCGGCTACGAGCTTTCCCCGGCTCTCATCCCCTTCATCGAAGGCAATGTCGGCAAGACGGTCTATGACGAGAGTATCGATTCCGCCGGCTTCCGCAGGTCGGGAGATAGCTATGGCGCCAAGGTCGGCGTCGAGCTCGATTTGGGTGAAAAGCTCCGCGGCGAGGTTGGGGTTGGCTATCAGACTGCCACCTTCGACGACGACCGCCTCTCGGACATCGACGCGGCCGTGGTGGATGCTCAGCTATTCTGGTCGCCGCTCAGAGGTACGGACGTCAACATCGGCCTGCTGACAAGCATCAACCCGTCGACGACAGCTGGCGAATCCGGCTACGTTTCGCATGCTTTGACGACGGGCGTCACGCATCAACTGCGTGATAATCTGACAGGCACTGTCCTCGGCGGCATCATCTATCGCGACTATCCGTCGGATAGCCCGACCAGCGACGAGACGGTCTACACCACGAGCGCCGGGCTGACCTGGAACATCAACCGTTACCTCGATATGACCAGCACCATTGGCTACGAGCTGACGTCCCGCAAGACAAGCAGCGATTCCGAGCAATGGCGGGCCGGCGTCGGTCTGAAACTGAAGCACTGAAACGAAATCCGCCTCCAAGTGGGAGCCTTGGAGGCGGACTAATTCGTTTGACAGGCAGGCTGGTTTCAGAGGCCCTTCAGCAGCGCCTTGAAGCCTTCCTCGACGGTCGGGCGGATGTCCGCACGTTCCAGGGCGAAGGCCACGTTGGCCAGGATGAAGCCGTCCTTGGCGCCGCAGTCATAGGTCGTGCCGCGGAAGTGATAGCCCGCGAACGTCTGGTCCTTCAGCAGCTTCAGCATGCCGTCGGTCAGCTGGATTTCGTTGCCAGCGCCTCGTTCCTGGGTTTCCAGGATCTTGAAGACTTCAGGCTGCAGGATATAGCGGCCGTTGATGAAATAGTTCGACGGTGCCGTGCCCTTGGCAGGCTTCTCGACCATGCCGGTGATGCGGAAGCCATCACCGATCGCTTCGCCGACGCCGACGATGCCGTACTTGTGAGCTTGATCCGGGGCGCATTCCTCGACGGCGATGATGTTGCCGCCGCTCTGGGCATAAAGGTCGATCATGCCCTTCATGCATCCCTTGCCTTCGCTCTTCATGATCATGTCGGGCAAGAGCAGCGCAAACGGCTCGTTGCCGACGATCTCGCGAGCACACCAGACGGCATGGCCGAGGCCAAGCGGCTCCTGCTGACGAGTGAAGCTGACCGTACCAGCCTTGGGAAGCTGGCCAGCAAGCAGCGTCATTTCCGCCTGCTTGCTGCGCTCGCGCAGCGTCTGCTCAAGCTCGAAATGGATATCGAAGTAGTCTTCGATGATGTGTTTGTTACGACCTGTGACGAAAACGAAATGCTCGATGCCCGCTTCCAAAGCTTCGTCGACCACATACTGAATGATCGGTTTGTCGACGACAGTCAGCATTTCCTTCGGCACGGCTTTGGTGGCCGGGAGAAAGCGAGTCCCGAGACCCGCGACCGGAAATACAGCTTTGCGAACTTTTTTATGCTCTGCCACACAATCCTCCTGCGATAACTACACCGCTTGAAATAAAGGCATTTTTGATTGAACTAGATGCGATTTGCTACAGTTTTGCAAATGGTGACTGCGTTCCTGCGTCATGGTAAAGAATTTGTTGACTTCGTTCAGGTAGTCTCAGGCCTGAGCGGAAATTTGCGCTCCGCTGTGCCTGAAACGAAAGGACGGATGACCGCCGATGACTCAAAATCACAGAAATTCCCTTCGTGGTCTTGCTATTGCACTCATCGTGACCGCGTCCGCCGGCCTGGCCCCCATCAACGCGAAAGCAGATCAGCGGTTCCAGAAGTGGATCGCGGACTTCTATCAAACTGCCGCTCAAAATGGCATCAGCAAGGCAACCTATCGCAAAGCCTTCTCAGGCGTCAGCGATCCGGATCCGACAGTGCTGGAAAAGGCTGCCTATCAGCCTGAATTTACAACGAAAATCTGGGACTACGTTGATTCCCGTGTAAATCCGTACACGGTGCAGATCGGCCGTCAGATGGCCGCCAAGCATGCCTCGACGCTGAATGCGGTCCAACGCCAGTTCGGTGTGGACAAGACGATTCTCCTGGCCATCTGGTCGATGGAATCCAATTATGGCGCAGTTCTCGACAAGGACGACCGCCTGCACTACGTGCCGCGCGCCTTGGCGACCCTCGCCTATGCCGACGAACGCCGCGCGAAGTTCGCCAAGAAGCAACTCATTGCGGCGCTGAAGATCCTGCAGAATGGCGATATCTCGCCCGATGGCATGACCGGCTCCTGGGCGGGCGCCATGGGCCACACCCAATTCATTCCGACAAGCTACCTGCTCTATGCGGTCGACGCCGACGGCAACGGACATCGCGACATCTGGAACTCCGTGCCTGATGCTCTCGCCACGTCCGCCAACCTGCTGCGGAAAAACGGGTGGGATGCCGGCAAAACCTGGGGCTATGAAGTGGTCGTGCCGCCGAATGCCCGAAAACAGGTCGGTAAAACGCATACACTGGCGCAGTGGGCCTCCCTCGGCCTTAGCCGGCCGAGCGGCAAGAGCTTCCGCGATGGCGGCAGCAAGGCCGTGCTCAAGATGCCGGCCGGCCCCGATGGCCCGGGCTTCCTGATGACCAGCAATTTCTTCACCATCAAGAACTACAACGCGTCGGACAGTTACGCGATTGCGGTCGGACTGCTGGCGGACGAGATCGCCGGCTACGGCGGCATGAAGCAGCCCTGGCCACGACCGAACGGTACGCTTGATATGAAGCAAAAGTTCGAACTGCAGACGCGCCTGAAGACACTCGGTTATTACGACGGCGAGGTCGACGGGAACTTCGGCAGCGGATCCAAGGCCGCGATTGCCGCGGTCCAGGCTCGCATCGGAATGCAGCAGGACGGTGAGCCATCGCTGCCGCTCCTGAACGCGCTTCGCAAGTAGACGGAATAATCGGCAACATACACTTTTATGGTGTGGACGCGAGTTCCCGCTCCATGCGAGAATGCCGGCAGATGCGAGGCTGCTGATTATGCGTAAACGAGTACACTGGGCAACGCTCCGCTGGGGTGCGATTGGCACCGCAACGTTGGTGCTCGTCTTCAGCGCGCTGCCGGTGCACGTGGCCGATGCGCAGGAGCGGTATTACTATCGCCGCTCGATTCTCGATTTTTTCTTTGGACGTCGCTACATCCAGGAATATCCGCCACAGGCACCGTCTCAGAACGCGCCGCAGCGACAGCCTGCGCCGAGAAGGAAAGCGCCGTCGCCGAAGGCGGCTGCGGCTCCCCGTCCCGCCGCTCCCGTCGTCGTTGAGGAAAAGGCGGTCGAGAAGCTTGCCAACGCCCAGAAGATCCTCGTCGTCGGCGATTTTCTCGCCGGCGGTCTTGGCGTCGGCATGGACTCTGCTTTCAAGGATTCTCCCGGCGTCGTGGTCGAGACACATAGCAACGTCGCCTCGGGTCTGGTCCGAGACGACTACTATGACTGGCCGCAACAGCTGACAAAATTCATGGACGAGGCGAAGCCCGCCATGGTCATCGTCATGCTCGGCGCGAATGACCGCCAGCAGATGGTGACGGATATCGGCAAGGAGAAATTCAGGACCGACGGTTGGTATGCCGAATATCAGCGCCGCGTCGTGGCCTTCGGCCAGCAGGTCACCAGCCGCAAGATTCCGCTGCTCTGGGTCGGACTGCCCGCCTTCGATTCGCCTGCGATGACCGCCGATGCCGTGCAGCTTAACCAGCTGTTCCGCAAGCAGATGGAGAGCGTCGGCGGCGAGTTCGTCGACATCTGGGACGGTTTCGTCAGCGAAGGCGGCGACTTCATCGTCACCGGCTCGGATATCAACGGCCAGCAGGTCCGCCTACGCACCTCGGATGGCATCAACCTCACGGAAGCAGGCCGGCGCAAGCTTGCCTTCTATGTCGAAAAGCCCGTGCGCCGCATTCTCGGGGTACAGGCAAGCCCGGACCTCGTCCGCCTTGACACGGGCAATGCGCCGGTGATCGACGCTGTGGCAATGCCCGGCCGCACCGAGCCGATCAGCCTCTCCGATCCCAACCTGGATGGCGGCGCGGAACTTCTTGGCGGCAGGGCACTCCCGGTCAGTGCCACCAAGTCGCCACGTGATCTTCTGGTTCAGGATGGCGAGATGGCGGCTCCCCCTGTTGGCCGCGTCGATGACTATCGCATGGCTCCTGTGAAGCCCACCGCTCAGGTCACCATCAAATAGCCCGGCTGCATGAAGCCGCGCTCCAAAAACGCGCTCTTGATCTCAGTCGAACGCGAGGCTCACCAAACGAAAAAGGGCCGCTCAGAGCGGCCCAAAATCCAATCATCAACTGTGTCGCTTACCGCGGCAGAACCGTCGAGCCCATCAGGGCTTCGTCGATGGCGCGGGCGGCCTGGCGGCCTTCGCGGATCGCCCAGACCACCAGCGACTGACCGCGGCGCACGTCGCCTGCCGTCCAGAGCTTGTCGACCGAGGTCTTGTAGTCGCGGTCGTCGGCAACGACGTTGGTCGAGCCGCGACGGTCGGTGTTGAGCGTGAGCTTGCCGTCGAGTTCCTTGAGCACGCTGTCCTTGAACGGGCCGCTGAAACCGATCGCGATGAAAGCAAGGTCGGCCTTGATGATGAACTCGGTGCCGGCGATCGGCTTGCGACGCTCGTCGACTTCGCAGCACTTCACGCCGGTCAGAACGCCATCTTCACCGACGAACTCGAGTGTTGCCACCTGGAACTCGCGAATTGCGCCTTCCGCTTGCGAAGACGACGTGCGCATCTTCGTTGCCCAGAACGGCCAGACAGCGAGCTTGTCTTCCTTCTCCGGCGGCTGCGGGCGGATGTCGAGCTGCGTGACCTTCACCGCGCCCTGGCGGAACGCCGTACCGACGCAGTCCGATGCGGTATCGCCACCGCCGACGACGACGACATGCTTGGCGCCGGCGAGGATCGGGTCAGAGGCCCAGCCGACGCTGTCGATGTTTTCACGGCCGACGCGCTTGTTCTGCTGCACGAGGTAGGGCATCGCGTCATGGACGCCCGAAAGCTCGATGCCCGGGATACCCGCTTCGCGTGGCGTTTCAGAACCGCCGCAATAGAGAACCGCATCGTGGTCTGCGAGCAGCTGCTCGGCCTTCACGTCGACACCGACATTGACGCCACAGTGGAAGGTGACGCCTTCGCCCTTCATCTGCTCGACGCGGCGATCGATGAAGTTCTTTTCCATCTTGAAGTCAGGGATACCGTAGCGCAGCAGGCCGCCGGGCTTGCTTTCGCGTTCGTACACGTGAACCTCATGCCCTGCGCGGCCGAGCTGCTGTGCAGCCGCCATGCCGGCCGGGCCGGAACCGACGATCGCAACCTTCTTGCCGGTGTGAACCGTTGCCGGCTGCGGACGGATGAAGCCGAGCTCGTAGGCCTTGTCAGCGATCGCCTGTTCGACGGTCTTGATCGCAACCGGCGTGTCCTCGAGGTTCAGCGTGCAGGCTTCCTCGCAGGGCGCCGGGCAGACGCGGCCGGTGAACTCCGGGAAGTTGTTCGTCGAATGCAGGTTCTGGATCGCCGCTTCCCAGTTGTTGTTGTAGACGAGGTCGTTCCAATCCGGGATCTGGTTATGAACAGGGCAGCCGGTTGGCCCATGGCAATAGGGAATGCCACAGTCCATGCAGCGCGCTGCCTGTTTCTGCACTTCCTGGTCCGACATCGGGATCGTGAATTCGCGGAAATGCCGGATGCGATCCGAGGCAGGCTGATACTTTGCCACCTGCCGGTCGATTTCCAGAAACCCTGTGACCTTACCCATATTTTCGTCCCTTACACTCATGACCGCCTCGCCTGCGGCCAGTTGTCCATCGTCAGCCTCGACAGTGGAGGCAAGTTGCTTCTTTCGACCGTCATCCAGCATATCCCTTGAGTGCTATCCACGCGTCTGCGCTGCCTGAGGCTGCTGCCGATCCGTGGGTCATTGAGATATTTCGGTCATCC
The DNA here is from genome assembly GCF_000510625.1 of Rhizobium sp. IBUN. Taxonomy (NCBI): domain Bacteria; kingdom Pseudomonadati; phylum Pseudomonadota; class Alphaproteobacteria; order Hyphomicrobiales; family Rhizobiaceae; genus Rhizobium; species Rhizobium sp. IBUN. The sequence goes on along the minus strand of NZ_AZNV01000004.1, from coordinate 210,810 downwards.
GCCGCGCCAGCCTTCGCCGGCGCAACGGAAGTAAGCGTATTTACTCGGCCGCAATTCCCATGCGGGCGCGTTCCATTTCTTCAAGCGCACGGCGGTACTCGACCGGCATGACCTTGCGGAACTTCGGACGGTAGTCGGCCCAGTTGTCCAAGATCTGCTTGGCGCGGGTGGAGCCCGTGTAGTGCAGATGGTTGGAGATCAACTGGTAGAGGCGCTCCTCATCGTGGCGCGTCATGTCACCGGAGACGTCGACGCGTCCCTTGTGCATGAGGTCGCCGCCGTGATGATGCAGCTTCTCCAGCATGTCGTCCTCCTCAGGAACCGGCTCGAGCTCGACCATCGCCATGTTGCAGCGCTTGGCGAAATCGCCGGCCTCGTCGAGTACGTAGGCAACGCCACCGGACATACCGGCCGCGAAGTTACGGCCCGTTTGGCCGAGAACGACCACCACGCCACCCGTCATGTATTCGCAGCCGTGGTCGCCCACGCCTTCGACGATGGCGATCGCACCCGAGTTGCGGACCGCGAAGCGCTCGCCCGCGACACCGCGGAAGTAGCACTCGCCTTCGGTCGCACCATAGAGAACGGTGTTGCCGACGATGATCGACTCTTCCGCGATGATCTTCGAATTCTCAGGTGGCCGGACGATGATCTTGCCGCCCGAGAGGCCTTTGCCGACATAGTCATTGCCGTCACCGACCAGATTGAAGGTGATGCCGCGTGCCAGGAAGGCGCCGAACGACTGGCCGGCCGTGCCCTTGAGCGTCACGTTGATCGTGTCGTCTTTGAGGCCGCGGTGGTTGTAGCGCTTGGCGACTTCGCCGGACAGCATCGCGCCAGCCGAACGGTCGACGTTCTTGATATCGACCTCGAAGGACACAGGGGTCTTCGAAGACAGTGCCGGCTCGGCGTCCGCGATCAGCTTGCGGTCGAGAACGTCGTCGATCGGGTGCTTCTGGCGTGATGTCCAGTAGGTCGCATCCTTCGGCGCCTCGACCTTGTGGAAGATGCGGCTGAAGTCGAGGCCCTTGGACTTCCAATGCGCCAGCATCTCGTCCTTCTCGAGCAGCTCCGAAGCGCCGATGATGTCATCGAGCTTGGTGAAGCCGAGCGAGGCCAGGATTTCGCGGACTTCGTTGGCGACGAAGAAGAAGTAGTTGACGACGTGCTCAGGCGTGCCCTTGAAGCGCTTGCGCAGGACCGGATCCTGCGTGGCAACGCCGACAGGACAGGTGTTCAGGTGGCACTTGCGCATCATGATGCAGCCGGCGGCGATCAGCGGCGCGGTCGCGAAGCCGAATTCGTCGGCACCGAGAAGCGCACCGATAATGACGTCGCGGCCGGTCTTCAGACCGCCATCGACCTGCAGGGCGATACGCGAACGCAGGCCGTTCAAGACAAGCGTCTGCTGCGTCTCGGCAAGGCCGATTTCCCACGGAGAACCGGCATGCTTCAGCGAGGTCAGCGGCGATGCGCCGGTGCCACCGTCGAAGCCGGAGACGGTGATGTGGTCGGCGCGCGCCTTGGCAACGCCGGCGGCAACCGTGCCGACGCCGACTTCCGAGACGAGCTTGACCGAGACATCGGACGTCGGGTTGACGTTCTTCAGGTCGTAGATCAGCTGCGCCAGATCTTCGATCGAATAGATGTCATGGTGCGGCGGCGGCGAGATAAGGCCGACACCCGGGGTCGAGTGACGTGTCTTGGCAACGGTCGCGTCGACCTTGTGGCCGGGCAGTTGGCCACCCTCGCCGGGCTTTGCGCCCTGCGCGACCTTGATCTGCAGCATATCGGCGTTGACGAGATATTCGGTCGTGACACCGAAACGTCCCGACGCGATCTGCTTGATCGCCGAACGCTCGGGGTTCGACGAACCATCCGGCAGCGGCATGTAGCGGTCGGACTCTTCGCCACCTTCGCCGGTGTTGGACTTGCCGCCGATCTTGTTCATCGCGATCGCGAGCGTCGTGTGCGCCTCGCGGGAGATCGAGCCGAAGGACATCGCGCCCGTCGAGAAACGCTTGACGATATCGGCAGCAGGCTCGACCTCATCGACCGAAACCGGCATGCGGCCGAGCTGTTCGGCGCTCTTGATGTTAAAGAGGCCGCGGATGGTGTTCATGCGCAAGGCCGAGGTGTTCACCATCTCGGCGAACTCGCGGTAGCGGTCCTCGGCATTGCCGCGAACGGCGTGCTGCAGTGTGGCCACCGCATCCGGAGTCCAGGCGTGGCTTTCACCGCGCATGCGGTAGGCATACTCGCCACCGATATCGAGCGTGGTCGCGAGCAGCGGATCCTTGCCGAAGGCGGAGGTGTGACGCGCAACAGTCTCTTCGGCGATCGCCGTGAGATCGACGCCTTCGATCATCGTCGCGGTACCGAAGAAGTACTTGTCAACCAGTTCCTGCTGCAGGCCGATCGCATCGAAGATCTGACCGCCGCAATAGGACTGATAGGTCGAGATGCCCATCTTCGACATGACCTTGAGGATGCCCTTACCGACCGCCTTGATGTAGCGGTAGACAACTTCGGAGGCGTCCACTTCCTTCGGGAACTCGCCCTTGGCATGCATGTCGAGCAGCGTGTCGAAGGCAAGATAAGGGTTGATCGCTTCGGCGCCGTAACCTGCGAGCAGGCAGAAGTGATGCACTTCGCGCGGCTCGCCGGTCTCGACGACGAGGCCGACCGAGGTGCGCAGACCCTTGCGGATCAGGTGATGGTGCACGGCAGCCGTCGCCAGCAGTGCCGGGATCGCTATACGATCAGGCCCGATCTGGCGGTCGGAGAGAACGATGATGTTGTAGCCGCCCTTGACGGCCGCTTCCGCGCGCTCGCAGAGGCGATCGAGCATCTCAGGCATGCCTTCGGCGCCACGCTCGACATCATAGGTGAAGTCGAGCGTCTTCGTGTCGAAGCGGTCTTCCGTGTGACCGATCGAACGGATCTTTTCGAGATCGCCGTTGGTAAGGATCGGCTGACGCACTTCCAGGCGCTTGGCGTTTGCCATGCCGGTATGGTCGAGAATGTTCGGACGCGGCCCGATGAACGAAACGAGGCTCATGACGAGCTCTTCGCGGATCGGGTCGATCGGCGGGTTGGTAACCTGCGCGAAGTTCTGCTTGAAGTAGGTGTAGAGCAGCTTCGACTTTTCCGACATGGCCGAGATCGGCGTGTCCGTGCCCATCGAGCCGACGGCTTCCTGGCCCGTGGTCGCCATCGGCGACATCAGGATCTTGGTGTCTTCGGTCGTGTAGCCGAAAGCCTGCTGGCGGTTGAGCAGCGACACGTCGCGGCGCAGCGCACGCGGCTCGACAGGCTTCAGGTCTTCGAGGATGAGCTGAGTGCGATCCAGCCAGTTGCGGTAAGGATGCTTGGTCGCGAGTTCGGACTTCACTTCCTCGTCGGAAACGATGCGGCCCTTCTCCATGTCGATCAGCAGCATCTTGCCCGGCTGCAGGCGCCACTTCTGCACGATATCCTCTTCAGCCACCGGCAGCGTGCCGGCTTCCGAAGCGAGGATGACGCGGTCGTCTGACGTGACGAGATAGCGGGCCGGGCGCAGACCGTTACGGTCGAGCGTCGCGCCGATCTGCTTGCCATCGGTGAAGGCGACAGCAGCCGGTCCGTCCCACGGCTCCATCAGGGCCGCATGGTATTCGTAGAATGCCTTCCGCTCGGCCGCCATCGACTGGTTGCCGGCCCAGGCTTCCGGGATCAGCATCATCACGGCATGTGCCATGGAGTAGCCGCCGCGCACGAGGAACTCGAGCGCGTTGTCAAAACAGGCAGTGTCCGACTGGCCTTCATACGAGATCGGCCAGAGCTTGGAGATATCCTCACCGAAGAGCGGCGAAGACACCGATGCCTGGCGCGCCGCCATCCAGTTGACGTTGGAGCGCAGCGTGTTGATTTCGCCGTTGTGGGCGACCATGCGGTAAGGGTGCGCCAGCTTCCAGGACGGGAAGGTGTTGGTCGAGAAGCGCTGGTGCACGAGGGCAACCGCGGACTCGAAGCGCGGGTCCGACAGGTCCTTGTAGTAGGCGCCGACCTGATAGGCCAGGAACATGCCCTTGTAGACGACGGTCGCCGACGACAGCGACACCGGGTAGAAGTTGCTCTCCTCGCCGTCGAACTCGTCGTAGATGCGGTTGGAGATCACCTTGCGGAGCGTGAACAGGCGGCGCTCGAACTCGTCGTTCGTCGCCGCGTCCTTGCCAGCGCCGATGAAGACCTGAACGTGATGCGGCTCGGTGGCGGCGATGTCGGGCGCCTTCGACAGCGAGGAGTTGTCGACGGGCACGTCGCGGAATCCGATGAAGACCTGGCCTTCATCGGTGATGACGTCCTGGATCACCTTCTTGAAATGCGCGATCTGCTTTTCGTCGTGCGGCATGAAGATGTGACCCATGCCGTACTCGCCGACCTTCGGCAGGGTGATGCCCTGCTTGGCCATTTCCTCACGGAAGAAGCGGTCCGGGATCTGCACGAGAATGCCCGCGCCATCACCCATAAGGGGGTCGGCGCCGACGGCACCGCGGTGCGTCAGGTTCTCGAGAATGAAGAGACCGTCCTTGACGATCTGGTGCGACTTCTGACCCTTCATATGGGCGACAAAGCCGACGCCGCAGGCATCGTGCTCGTTGCGTGGGTCGTAAAGCCCCTGTTTTCGCGGCAGACCGGAGGCGAATTTACGCGTATTGGCCGTCGCGCGCGTCGTTGCTGCTGCGAACTGGTCAAAACCCGTGGATGGCGTCTTCGTCATCTTTCCCTCCTGTCAGAGCCCGCGGGGCCGCGGGCGGCTTCTTGTCCCGCGCCGTCCCTGATCCTAGGTTCGGGGCGTTACAGCGCTGTTGCATTATCGAAGATCCGGTCGCCGGCGGCAGGCTCTCCAGGGAAAGCAACCGTGCGCTCCTGCGCCTACCATCCGCCTCCGCATGCAGGCTCTTACCCGCTTTTGAAGAACTATAGCGTGAAACCCCACGAGTGTAAGGTTTTTTGGCGCCTCTTCGGCCGTCGCGGCCAAAATAGGACAACAACACTGTCCTAATTCACTTGATCTATGCCAGAAACATCTCGCCTTCGCAAGAGTGCAGATTCAAAAAATCGGCGGTTTACGACTTAATATTACCGAAAATAGCTACCATAGAGACATAAAATTACACGATTACGCACTATTTTGTTTATTGATTGCCGAGGTCAATTTTTGTGATGATTCCACGCCGCCCCTTTGACCAGCCGGAGTGTTGGCGTAATGTCGCCGCCGAACCTGATCCCCCCACCACATCCCAAGCGGTCTCCTTTCATGTATTTTGCATCCGACAACTGGGCAGGCGCCCATCGATCCATCGCCGAACGTCTGCTCCGGGAATCCGACGGCTTTGCCGCGGCCTATGGCGCAAGTGATCTCGACCGGCGTGTCGAGCGCCGCTTTGCAGAAGTCTTCGAGCGTGAAGTCGCCGTTCTTTTCGTCGGCACCGGCACGGCAGCGAACTCCTTGTCGCTCGCGAGCGTCCAACGGCCGGGTGGCATCACCTTCTCCCATTCTGAAGCACATGTGATTGCGGACGAATGCGGCGCGCCCGACTTCTTCAGCGGTGCCCGCCTGCTTGGCGTTCCCGGCACGGAGGGAAAGATCGATCCGGAAAAGCTCAAGGAGAAGATCGCGGCCTTCCCGCAAACGGCAGTGCAGCACGGGCGGGCAACGGCGGTCACGATCACTCAGGCAACGGAAGCCGGAACGGTCTACTCGCTCACGGAGATCGACGAGATCGCTGCGATCGCCCGAAAGGACAAGCTGCCCCTCCATATGGACGGCGCGCGCTTTGCCAATGCCCTCGTCTCCCTTGGTGTCAGCCCGGCCGAGATGACCTGGAAGCGCGGCATCGACATGCTGTCCTTCGGCGGCACGAAGAATGGCTGCTGGTGTGCGGAAGCGATCGTCTTCTTCAACCCGGAGCGGGCCAAGGAGATGCTGTTCATCCGCAAGCGCGCCGCCCAGCTGTTCTCGAAGTCACGCTTCATCGCCGCCCAGTTCGATGCCTACTTCGAGAACGATCTCTGGCTCGATCTCGCCCGCCATGCGAACGGTATGTCCGATCGTCTGCGCGCGGGCATCACCGCGAGCAACGCGTCCCGGCTGGCGTGGCCGACCTCGGCCAACGAAGTCTTCGCCGTCATTCCGAAAGGCGCGGCGAAAACGGCACAAGAAAGGGGCGCGAAGTTCTATGAATGGCCGGTGCCACCGGCCAAACCCGAGCTTGTCGGCCGGGATGAGACGCTGATCCGCCTCGTCACCAGCTTTGCGACCAGCGAGGCAGATGTCGATGGTTTCCTGGACTGCCTCGCAAACTGAGTTATGAGCCTCAATTCTGATGGCCTGTCACGGCGGATTGCGGCTTGCCACCATCCGTCGTTTTCGCGTCGTGTCCTGCCACGACAATCAGCATCACACAGGCAACCAGCCCGGATACGAAGAGTACACCATACGTCATCGGTCCGTTCTCCTTGCCCCGAAGATCGACCATGGTGATCCGAGCCTAGGCTCCGAACCTAACCAGATGCCTAAGTGACACGGTTGAGGGCACCTTAAGATGGCAAGCAGGCCATTAACTTTTGGGCGAGGCAGCGAATGAACATTGCGCGGCAACGAAGCGTTATTGCGTGATCGGACCTTGAGTGATTGCCGATCTGCTGGCCACCATGCCGAGGTCGCGCTATCACGGGCCATGCCCTGATACCTGAAGACGACGAGAGAACGCCGATGGAAATCCGTCCTGAACAGCCGAGCGACATCGCGACGATCCGCCAGATTACAAAGGCGGCCTTCGCGCCGATGGAATACAGTAGCCAGACAGAGGCGGAAATCATCGACGCGCTCCGCAAGGCCAACGCGTTGAAAATTTCGCTCGTCGCCGTCGACGGTGGCGCAGTCATCGGACATGTCGCCTTCTCGCCCGTCACGATCGATGGTGGCGACTACGGCTGGTACGGACTTGGTCCGGTTTCGGTGCGACCCGACCGCCAGAACGAGGGCATCGGTGGAAACCTCATTCGCGACGGCCTGTCGCGGCTGACCGATATCGGCGCCAGGGGCTGCGTTGTTCTCGGCGACCCCGGCTACTACGAGCGCTTCGGCTTCGAGAATGACGTCAATCTGATTTTCGAGGGCGTGCCGGCGGAATATTTCATGCGCCAACGGTTCGATGGCCCGCTGCCTGTCGGCAAAGTCTGCTATCACGACGCCTTCACCGCCACTTAAGACGCCTTAACAGGTCTCATCCGCCGGAACCAAGACGACGTACCTTGCCGAGGATGTCCTCCGACAGCGCATGCACCAGCGCCTGGTCGGCGCCCTTGCGCGGCACAAGGACGAACTCCACCTCCTCGAGGATGGGAAGCCTATCGCGCCCGATCTCCTTCAGACCGGAAGGTGCCATGCTGCGCGGCTGCACCAGCACGCCCATGCCGGCCCGTGCGGCCGCCGTCAGTCCGCTGAGGCTGCCGCAGGTGCAGACGATCCGCCAGGCGACCTGGCTTCGGCCCAGGGCTTCGAGCGCGATGCTGCGCGTCACGCTCGGCGGCGGAAACGCGATCAGCGGCAGAGGCCCACCGCTTAGGACATGCTCCGGATCACGCGCCAGCCACACCAGCGGCTCACGGTAGACCAGCCGTCCGCGCGCATCGCCCAACCGGCGCTTCGCCAGCACGAGGTCGATCTCGCCGTTGTCCTGCATTTCGTAAAGCGTTCCTGACAGGGCTACCGTCAGCTCGAGATCGACGGAGGGGTGCGAGCGAACGAAATCCTCGAGCACCGCCGGAAGCTGGCTGGTCACGAAATCCTCGGAGACGCCGAGCCGCAGGTTGCCGCGCAGATTTTGCCCTTTGAATTGCGATTGCACTTGCGCTTCGATCGCCAGCATCGCCCGCGCGTGGCTGAGCAACGCTTCCCCGTCTGTCGTCATGACTACCTTGTGGGTGTCGCGCGCCAGCAATCGCCGCCCGACCGCGCTTTCGAGCCGCTGGATGTGCTGGCTGACGGTCGACTGCCCGAGACCGAGCCGTTCGGCAGCCAGCGTGAAGCTTCCCATCTGTTCGACGGCAACAAAGCTGCGGAGTTGGGTAAGATCGAGCATGGTGATCCAGAAATACGATAACTGTTATTCCTTGCATCCTGTATCATAATGGAAGAAAGAGAAATGATCCACCGATCCGATGAGTAAAGCCATGCGCCGCTTCTTGCCCGATACATTTACGATCCTGCTCGTCTGCACAGTCATCCTCGCCTCATTCCTGCCGGCCACGGGCACCTTTGCCGGCTATTTCGGCATAGCGACGAACCTCGCGGTGGCCCTACTCTTCTTCCTGCATGGTGCACGCCTGTCCCGCGACGTCGTTATCGCCGGCGTTCTGCACTGGCGGCTGCATCTCGTGATCCTGCTGACGACATTTGGCCTGTTTCCCATCCTTGGCCTAGGCCTTGGCTTTGTGCCGGAGTGGATTCTGCCGAAGCCTCTTTATCTCGGCATACTCTATCTCTGTGTACTGCCTTCGACGGTGCAGTCGTCGATCGCCTTCACCTCCATGGCAGGTGGCAACGTACCGGCCGCCATCTGCTCTGCATCGGCATCGAACATCTTCGGCATGTTCCTGACGCCGCTGCTGGTCGGACTGCTGTTTTCCGTCGGCGGTCATGGGGGCTTCTCATGGGAGGTGCTCGGGCAAATCCTCATGCAACTGCTGCTGCCGTTCATCGTCGGCCAGGCGCTGCAGCCATGGATCGGGGCCTGGATCCGCGCGAAAAAGACGCTGCTGATGCCTGTTGATCGTGGCTCGATCCTGATGGTCGTCTACCTCGCCTTCAGCAAGGCAATCGTTGAAGGGCTGTGGCACGAGTTCTCGGTCACCGACATCGCGGCCGTCATCATCGCCGACACGGCGCTGCTTGCCATCGTATTGTGTTTCACCATGTTTGGCAGCCGCCTGCTCGGTTTCAACAAGGCCGACGAGATCACCATCACCTTTTGCGGATCGAAGAAGAGCCTCGCCAGCGGCGCGCCGATGGCCAGCGTCATTTTTGCCGGGCAATCGATCGGCGCGATCGTGCTGCCGCTGATGCTGTTCCACCAGATCCAGCTGATGGTTTGCGCGGTCATCGCACAGAAGTACGCGGCAAAGACGGCACATCGCATCACCACGGAAGAAACCGAGGAAGCGGCAAGCCCGGCTTGATGGCAGACAACAAAAAGGCGGCGCTCAAACGAGCGCCGCCGGCATGCTTGGTCTTGGGAGGACCGATTGGGTTAGTTGGTGACCTGTGCCTCGATGGCCTTCGGCGCGCTGACCGGCTCAGCCGCAATCGCGATCTTGCGCGGCTTCATGGCTTCCGGAATGCTGCGAAGCAGGTCGATGTGGAGAAGACCGTTCTTCAGCGAAGCGGCGGTAACCTCGACATGGTCGGCAAGCTGGAAGCGGCGCTCGAAGGCGCGCTTGGCAATGCCGCGATAGAGGAACTCGCTGCCATCAACCTTGTCTTCGCTCTTTTCACCCTTGACGGTGAGAGCGTGAGCCTGTGCCTCGATGGAGATTTCGGTCTCATCGAAACCGGCAACGGCCATGGTGATGCGGTAGGTGTTTTCACCAGTACGCTCGATGTTGTAGGGCGGATAAGTCTGGCCCTGGTCAGGCTGGCCGAGGCTGTCGAGCATGGTGAAGAGACGGTCGAAACCGACGGTCGAACGATAAAGGGGAGAGAAGTCTACGTGACGCATGATGTCCTCCTTAAGGAAGCGACGTGTTGCGATAGTTGCCCCTGAAACCCCTTGATCGGCAGCTTCGGGACGGTTTAGCAGGCCCGTTTGGCACCCGCAGGATTGAGATGGGGATGGCCTTTGCGCAGTTCAAGACCCTGGCGTTGGGAGGGAACTCACGCAGCGTGAACCCCGCATGAACAGCCGGTTCGGAAGCCATTCATGCGCAGGGGATTAGGAATCGTGCCTATCGGGTGACACTGGCCCGATGGCTGGAGTGTATCGTCCCTTCGTCTTCAGCCCGATCTCCAGCCGGCATCGCGGAACCTCAAGTTCAGCATGCCGGCTTTTTTTATGGCGTGACGGCAAAACGGCCAGCTTACGTTCACCGCCTGTTACCAAGCCTCTTTTCTTTGATTTGACAGCCCAATCAGCTATCCGTTTTACTCAATAGGCGAATCCGCGAAGCACACGATCGATCGGCCATGGAACAAGTTCTTTTCTCGACCCCCGAAAATCCGGCTCCGGAGAACCGAACCGAAGGCTTCTTCGAAACGCATGACGGCCATCGGCTGCGCTATGCCGTCTTCCGCTCCGACGCGCCGGTGGCGAAGGGTACGGTCGTCCTCCTCCAGGGCCGCAACGAGTATATCGAGAAGTATTTCGAGACGATCCGCGACCTGACGGCCAAGGGCCTGTGGGTCGCGACCTTCGATCTGCGTGGCCAGGGCGGCTCGGACCGGCTTCTGAAGACGCGCACCTATGGCCATGTCCGCCGCTTCGTCGATTACGAGCACGACCTCGACACGTTCCTCGAGAAAATCGTGCTGCCGGATACCCGCCTGCCGTTCTTTCTACTGGCGCATTCGACCGGAGCGCTGATCGCGATGTCCGCCGCCCCGTACCTATCGACACGTATCGAGCGGATGGTGCTGACGGCACCCTTTATTGGTCTTTCAGGTCAGGCAGCATCGGAAGGTACGATCCGGGCGCTTGCCTGGATCGCCTGTTCGCTCGGTCTCGGCTCGTTCCCGCTGACGCGCAAGCTCAAGGAGAAGCCGTTCAGCGACAACCCTCTGACATCGGACGAGACCCGTTTCGAGCGCAATGTCGCTGTTGCCGCCGCCCATCCGGAGCTGACGCTCGGCCCCCCGACAGCGCGCTGGCTGCACGACTCGCTGCTGACGATCGACCGCGTAACCGCTCCGAGCCATTTGTTCTCGATCACCATCCCGACGGTCGTCATCGCGCCGATGCGCGACGCCATCGTGCCCTATATCGCGCAGGAGCGGATCTCGCGCTATTTCCGCGCCGCCCAGTTCGTGCCGATCAATGGTGCGCGGCATGAGGTGCTGCAGGAACGCGACGTCTACCGCAAGGCGGCGCTTGCGGCCTTTCACGCCTTCATCCCCGGCAGTGACGCCGAGGCCGTCGAGGAAGTCGAAGGGTTTGGTACCTAGCCCGGTCTCTATCCAAGCGACCGCGACAAATGCCGGTGGATGCTATCGATTGAGGACCGCCATCGCCTGCTCGTAGACGGCGCGGCTGCCGGCCGCAATGATCGAGCCGCCATTTTCCGGACGCCCGCCATCCCAGGTCGTGATGATCCCGCCGGCATTCTCAATGACGGGGATGATGCCACCGACATCGTAGGGCTTCAGGCCGTTTTCGATCACCAGATCGACATGGCCGGCGGCGAGCAGCGCGTAGGCGTAGCAGTCCGTGCCATAGCGGAAGAGCCGCACCTGGCTCTCGATCTCACGGTATTTCTCCATCTCGACACCGGCAAACAGATGCGGCGAGGTGGTGAAGAGAATGGCGTTCGCCAGTGCGCCGCAATCGCGAACCTGCAGCCGCCGCTCCCCTTCCGGGCCGTTATAGATCGAACCGTTCGCATCTGCGAAATAGCTTTCGCCAGTAAAGGGCTGGTCGATCATGCCCATGACGGCCCGGCCGTTTCGCTGCAGACCGATCAGCGTTCCCCAGACCGGTACACCGGAGATGAACGCGCGCGTACCGTCGATCGGGTCGATCACCCAGACATATTCGCGGTCCAGGCCAACATTGCCGTGCTCTTCGCCGAGAATGCCGTGATCCGGGAAATGCTCCTCGATCAGCGCCCGAATGGCGACTTCCGCCGCCCTGTCGCCTTCGGTGACGGGGTCAAAGCCGCTCGATAGCTTGTTGGTCACGTCAAGTCCGGAACGGAACCGTGGCAGCGTTTCGACCTTGGCGGCCTCCGCCAGGCGATTGAAGAACGAGCGATCAGGCAACATGGGGAAATCCATTGGTGGCGCGTGAGTGCCGCTTTTCATAGCCGAATTGCCGCCCGTTGCAAACGAGAGCGGCAGCTTTTAGCCGGCTGCACAATTTTTTTGCACTGCAAAATTTTGATTGACAATTGTGCACCGCAATAGTAGCTTTTGCCCACAGTCTTTGACTGTAAATGCCCTCCTTGGGTGTTTCCTCCCTAGACTTAGACCGCCGCGAGGCGGTCTCTTTTTGATGTCTTGAAGGCCTATTCGGCAGCGAGGGCGGTGTCGGTCGCGAACTGCGCCACATAGACCGCCATCTGGCGCATGAAGGCGGTGATCGCTGCGGCAACCAAGGCGAAGTCGGAGCGCTTCTCCAGCGTAACTTCGTCGACATAGATCGAGCGGTTCACTTCAATCTGCAGCGCATGCAGTCCACGCGACGGGCGGCCATAATGCTCCGTGATAAACCCGCCGGCATATGGCTTGTTGCGGATTGCCGTGAAGCCCATCTCCTCCAAGATGGCGACAGCCGCACGCGACAGCTCGGCCGAGGCACTGGTGCCGTAGCGATCGCCGATGATGAAATCCGGCCGCGCATTGGTGCCGGCGACGCGAACGTTGCCCGGCATGGAGTGGCAATCGATCAGCACGCCGAAGCCGAACTGGACATGCGTGCGGGCGATCAGCCGCCGCAACGCCGCGTGATATGGCTTATAGACGGCTTCGATTCGATCGAGCCCCTCCTGCACCGACAGCCGACGGGCATAGATCTCCATGTTCTCGGCAACGATGCGCGGAATGGTACCGAGCCCGCCTGCCACGCGCAGTGAATTGATGTTCGCGTAGGGCGGCAGCAGACCGTCGAACATGCGCGGATCGAGCTCGTAGGGCTCGCGGTTCACATCGAGATAGGCGCGCGGAAAGTTTGCAAGCAGGAGCGGCGCCCCAAGCGCGCTCGCATCGGCAAACAGCTCATCGACATAGTGATCCTCGGAGCGGCGGATGGAAATGCCCTCGAGCCTGGACTGAGCGATGAATTCGGGGGGATAGATGCGCCCGCTGTGCGGCGAGTTGTAGACGAATGGAATGGCGTGCGACGCAGGCTCCCGGACCTCGAAAAGTGCGTATTCAGGGATTTCGTGCACCCTTTTTTCCCTCTTTACCACATCAGGAGGCCATTGCTTCGCCCATGTTGCCAGTTGCAGCACTCCAAGTCCATACTATCTCATGGGGATGACGGCCCGGATGGCCTCTTCACCGGTTGTTTACTGGGCGAACTCTAGTGTAAATGGCTGGAGCCCAACGCATAAATTACTGATTAGCGGTCTGGATAATGACTCAGAAGATACTTCTTGCAGAAGACGACAATGACATGCGCCGGTTCCTTGTGAAGGCGCTTGAAAAGGCAGGCTACAAGGTCCTCTCCTACGACAACGGCGCCAGCGCCTATGACAGGCTTCGTGAAGAACCCTTCTCGCTGCTCCTGACCGATATCGTCATGCCCGAAATGGACGGAATCGAACTGGCGCGCCGCGCCACCGAACTCGATCCGGACCTGAAAGTGATGTTCATCACCGGATTCGCAGCCGTCGCCCTCAACCCTGATTCGAAGGCACCGAAGGACGCGAAGGTCCTTTCCAAGCCTTTCCACCTTCGCGACCTCGTCGAGGAAGTAAATAAAATGCTTGCCGCATAAGGCTTCCGGCAAAGCATGTCACAAAACCGAAAAAAGCCTATTGACGGCAAAAAGGGTTTGTGGTCTATGCGCCGCCATCGGATGGGCGTGTAGCTCAGCGGGAGAGCACTACGTTGACATCGTAGGGGTCACAAGTTCGATCCTTGTCACGCCCACCATTCGAATTCAAAGGCTTAGCGGGAAACCGCTAAGCCTTTTTCGTTTCCGGGACAGCCCAAACATTGATTGCACGCAGCCGACGCGCGGCAAGAGACGGATGGCCGTCTTCGCCTTTGCGTCGGCACCTACGGGTTATTGTAAAAGGACCCACTGTCGTAAGTGCAGGCGTAGTCGAGCGCGCATTGCTTGCCGGTCTTATCCCGGAAATTCGCGGTGGTGCGCGCGTAGCCCAAGCCGCATTTGGCGGGCGGATAGCGAAAGCTGCTGCCGCCGAAACCGGAACGGACGAAAACCTTCTTGTTCTGGCGGATGATCTGGGAAATCTGGCTGCACGTGTAAGCGCCGGCATCGACGTTCAGTGCTCCGGCAGACCATGCCGCGGACGGAAGCATCAACGCAGCGGCCAAGCCCCCCGCACCGAAAGCCTTATTGAATGGCGTGCCCATCTCGCCCTGCCCGTAAGTGTGACCGAAGCTTGAATATACTCGTTTTCGGCGAAGCAACAAAACGGCGCTCCATTCCTTGCCAATGCGGAACGCCCGCCAAGGGGCGGGCGCTTCGTTCGGCTTTCGTGCGCAACAGCAGCCCATGCTACATGCAGGCGGACGCGGACTTCATTGCCGCCTCGGCAAGCGCCCTCGTCTTGTGCGCGCCGCCGATAGCCATGGCGGTCTTGCCATCAGGACGCTTCGACACGACGCTGCATTTACTGTTGTTCGGAGAATGTTCTACGTAGTAGTGGCTGCTTGCGGCCAGCGCCGGTGCGACGCCGAAGGCCAGGATAGCTACGCTCAGAGCGATTTTCCTGATCATCGCATTCCTCCATCTTGAATCGGCCGGCAGTCTCGCTGCCAGACCAAGGCTTAGCTATCGCGCCCGATGAATTTGACGAAGCGGCATTTCACCGCATGCCCCTCATGTCCGGACCAAGGACCGCGCAGGAAGGCAGTCGATTGCCAAGTCCACCGGCCAAGCCTATCGACCAATTTCGAACACAGAAGAATGGCAAGCCGCTGCCGACACACTGCACCGCCGACATAAGCACTACGAGGTAAAGAGATGAGACTGGCAACTTTGGCCGCCGCTTCGCTGCTCGCCGCAACACTGACAACCGCAGCGGACGCAGCCCCGCAGAACTTCCCCGGCGCTCCGGGGGCACTGACGCTCACCGGCAAATGCGCCAAGCTCGTCGTCGGCAAGGTCGACGCGACGAAGGGCTGCGAAGGCGAACTCGCGAGCGTGACGCTCGTGAATGGACAGGTCACCTTCATCTTCACCTCGGGCGGCAAGATGCTGGGCTTCCAGGGTGACGGCACGGCCATCATGCCTGCTGCCAACGGCAATGCCCGCATGCCGCTCAACCTGGTGGTCACGGGCGTCGGCCAGAAGATGACAGGTCAGGTCAAAGTTGCCGGCACCTGCACGATGGGTAACCCCTACGGCGGCAAGCCGGTCGCCATCGAATGCTCGGCCGAGAGCAAGGACACCGCCTTTACCGGCAGCTTTCGCACCAACGGCAAGGCGCCGAAGCAGAAGTAGGCCGGCATACGCCGCGGGCTCGCCTCAGGCGCACCACGCGCCATTTGCGCCGGGTTTGCGGGCCAATCCCTCGTTGATCATCTGCGCGCCGATCGACCGACCATCGCGAGACACGACATGCGGGACGCCGCCCTTGCCAGGCTGCCCTGCCGGGTTCATCGCGAAGGATCCGGAGTTCAGGATATTCAGGAGCCGCAGCTTCGCGGCGAAGCCCAGCCGCTTCTCGTTGTCGCAACGGGCTGTCTCAATGCCGGGGCTCACGACGTCGGCAATGGCGATCTTCTCGCCCTTGTACCAGAACGTGCCTCCATCGGCGACGCAGTTGATGTGCTCGCCCTGGCCGCAATAGCCGAAGGCGGCCTTGCCGGTCTGCGCCTGCGCGGGCGAGAGGGAAACCGGCACCGCTTTTTCAAGGACGACAGGTGCCTTGGCCGGAATGGGCACGGCTCCAGGCGGCACCATGCGGGACACTGGCGCGATTGAAGCGGTCTGCCTCGGGCTCGGATCGCGTGCAGGTTCGCTTCGCGCGACCGGCGCTGCCCGAGAGACGATCGAGGCTGGCGCATGCGTGGCCAGCATCGGCTTCACGCTCTTCCAATTGTCGTAAGTCGCAATGCCCCCAACGGCGATGACGCCGATGATTGTCCAGGGGAGAGCGCTTCCGCCTCCCCTTGCCTTCGATCGTGCCGATGATTTGCGGCGGCGTGTCGCAGTCTTTGCCATCTATCCGATTCCCGTGAACACACGGATTATCGCCGGGCAATCCTTTCCGAAAGGTTGGCGACCACGTCATTTTGGTACAGACGTGATGATCCAACGCTCCTGCGAACGGGCGCGCAGTCGCAAAAGTACAAGATATCTAGAGCCGGGCGCCCGGGAACGTGGAGTCAGGCCTTGAGTGCGTCGGCGGGCTCCAACGAGACCTCAGTGAATTCGTGATCTCAATTCTTTCCAGATCGATCTGGATATCAGCGGCCGCGCGAAGCGCCTGCCATTCGATCTCGTGCTTCAGGCAAATGTCGTGCGGCACCAAAGTCGTCTTCATCTTTCCTCACCGGTTGTCGGCAATACAGGGCAGCAGGCGTCGATAGGTCAGCGGATCGGCCTTGCGATCGTGGAATCCTCCTCGGCGGCCGGCTTCGGCCCGCCTTTCGAAAGATCGCCGCCGGTGCAGTGAGCGGGGATATGGACGTCATCGAAAACGCCATGCGGCAGCGTCAGGTCGACGTGATGCGGCGGCAGCACTTGTGCCTTTTGCATTCGGTTGGGGCGCGCCCGCTTCATGCGGTCCGATTTTTCCGTGCGCGTGTCGGGAGTGTGGGTCGAGGGGTGCATCATCGGCCTCCTTTTTATTGCGCATGCCATTGGTGAACGAAGGACTAACGACCTCGGCGCCGAATAGTTCCGAGGAAAAGAACAAACCGCATCGCGCCGCCTTGACTGGCGTGGCAAGTTCACTACCTTCGACTTATCCCGAGGCCTCGGACATCGGCCGACGGGTCAACCTGGTGCCGGGCCCCTCTGGCGAGAGTTTTTACGGCGCTCTCGTGATGTCGGTACCGCCTGCAGCTTAAGCCGGCGGATTTTTCATTGATGAAAAAGCTCACCATGCCTCACGCGCATGCCCTTTGTGGTATGTCGCTTTTTTCCCGCACATCCTTGTTCGACAACCTTCGTGGCTGCGAGGTGCGGCCATGACCAGCGGTTCCCCGCAAAAATCGACGCTCAGCTATTTCCGCTGGGCCTTCATCGTCACCTTCCTCGGCCTCGTCCTGGGCGCAGCCCTCGGCTGGCAGACGACGGGCACGATCGGCGGCATGGCGACCGTCTTCTTCATCTGCACTGTGCTCGCCGTGCTGGAGATTTCGCTCTCCTTCGACAACGCCATCGTCAATGCCAACAAGCTCAAGGAGATGACACCGGTCTGGCAGCATCGCTTCCTCACCTGGGGCATCGTCATCGCCGTCTTCGGCATGCGTATCGTCTTCCCGCTCGCAATCGTCGCGATCGCCGCCCAAATCGGCCCGTGGGAAGCCCTGGTGCTCGCTGCCCGCGACCCTGCGGAATACGCCCGCATCATGAACGACGCACACCTGCCGATCGCAGCCTTCGGCGGCACCTTCCTGATGATGGTTGGTCTCAACTACTTCTTCAATCATGAGAAGGACGTCCACTGGATATCAGGGCTTGAAAAGCTCATGGCCCGCTCGGCCACGATCAAGGGCATCGAGATTGCCTTCGTGCTGGCGCTGGTCCTGGTGTTCTCGTCGTTCCTCGGAGAAGAAGAGGCCACAACCTTCGTGCATTGCGCCATCTATGGTCTTCTGACCTTCCTGGCGGTCGAGGTGATCGGCGGCCTGCTCGATGCGTCGCAGCAGACGATGAGCGCCGCCGCCAAAGGCGGTCTCGGTGCCTTCATCTACCTCGAAGTGCTCGACGCCAGCTTCTCCTTCGACGGCGTCATCGGCGCCTTCGCGCTGACGCAGAACCTCTTCGTTATTGCGATTGGCCTCGGCATCGGCGCCATGTATGTGCGTTCGATGACAATCATGCTCGTCGAAAAGGGCACGCTCGCGGAGTACCGCTATCTCGAGCACGGCGCCTTCTACGCAATCCTGATCCTCTCGGTGATCATGTATGTGCAGACGATGTACCATATTCCCGAGGTCATTACCGGCCTTGGCGGTGCCGCCCTGATCGGCATTTCACTCTGGTCTTCCATCCGCTACAACAAGAAGGAACAGGCGGAAGAGCGCGCTGAGGCGCATAAGGAACTGCACGCCTGAGCTTGCAAGCCGCATTCACCGATGCGGCTTCATCAGAACAAAAATAAAGCCCGCGACCATCCGGTTGCGGGCTGTTTCGTATCCGGCGATCAGAGACCGCCAGCCGCGCCTAAGGCGCAGATAAGCTAGTGGTTGATTCTGCCGAACATGCTCGGGTCGATGCCGAGTTCGCGCAGATCGCGCGCCTTTGGGCGGCGGCCAGCTTCGATGGTGGCGCTCACAGCATTCGCAGCACCGATCATCGCAAAGGCGCGGCCAAGGAAACCATCGCGAATGGACTTACGGAAGGACATTTTCTCTCTCGCTTTGCTTTATGATTGACAACTCATACATGTGAACGGAAGCGCGTCTTCACAAGCAACAGAAATTCAGCCCTGCCATGCAAGAACAAGCGATCGAGCGCAAAACGCGCCATGTGGTTGAGAACACGCGACAAAATGAATGGAGGCATCAAATTGACAGGCTCGTTCACAATCAGACGCGCGCGCCCATCGGACGCCGAAGCGCTTTGCGAATTTGCGGCCAGCAGTTTCGAGCGACCTACGGCAGCGACACGCCCGCATCGGATCTCGAGTCCTACATCCAGGCGAATATCAGCGCCGAACAGCAGAATGCGGAGATTGGCGACCCCTCAGCCGCTGTTTTCCTCGCCATGCTTGATGATCGCGTCATCGGATATGCTCACCTCATGCTGGATACAGTCGACAGACGATCGGCCTTCCTCAATCGAATTTATGTCCACACCGATTGGAGGGGACGCGGATTGGCTATGGCCCTCCTCAAAACGGTCCTGCACGACGCGCATCAACGTGGCGCAACTCGCCTGGAGCTGACCGTCTACGAGCGAAACGCACGAGCCATTGCGTTTTATGAGAGGGCCGGCTTTGTCGTGACGGGCAATACGATCTTCGCGGTCGGTCAGGATTTGCAGAGCGACCTGGTGATGGAAATGAAGTTGGCCAAGCGGCCTAACAGCTGAACGGCGCGGCCAGCACACGTGACTGCCGAACAGCAGAAACTCCGCATTGGATGCGCCGCAGAAGCACCCGTGCCGTCCGCAGCAACCACCAATAACACCTTATCGTAACCAGACGAAAAGGCCGGCGATGTTTCCATCGCCGGCCGCAGTTGTGGGGTTCGGGCAGTCTTTTTCTTTAGTCCTCGTTCGCCGCAAGCTGCGACAGAACCTCGCCGCGTCCACGCAGGCGCAGGATCAGCGGGATGATGAAGGCGGCCGCAGCAACGATGAGCAGGCCGGCCGCAATCGGCGACATCACCAGCGTCGTCACGTCGCCCTGACTGATCGCAAGCGCGCGGCGCAACTGTTGCTCGGCCAGCGGGCCAAGGATGAGGCCGACAACAGCAGGCGCGATCGGATAGCCGAAGAGCCGCATGATGTAGCCGAGGATGCCGAAGGCGAGCAGCATGCCCAGTTCGAAGACCGACGGGTTGGCGCCGATCGTGCCGAGTGTGGCAAACAGCAGGATGCCGGCATAAAGCCACGGCTTCGGGATCGTCAGCAGGCGCACCCAGAGGCCGATCAGCGGGAGGTTGAGCACAAGCAGCATCGCGTTGGCGATCAGCAGGCTGGCGATCAGGCCCCAGACGATCTGCGGGTTGTTCGCAAACAGCAGCGGGCCGGGCTGCAGGCCGTATTGCTGGAAGCCGGCGAGCATGATCGCGGCCGTCGCCGTCGTCGGCAGGCCGAGCGTCAACAGCGGCACCAGGGTCCCTGCCGCCGACGCATTGTTCGCGGCCTCAGGACCAGCCACGCCTTCGATCGCGCCGTGACCGAACTCCTCGGGGTTCTTCGCCAAGCGCTTTTCCGTGGCATAGGAAAGGAAGGTCCCGATCTCGGCACCGCCGGCAGGCATCGCGCCGATCGGGAAGCCAATCAGCGTGCCGCGCAGCCACGCCTTCCAGGAGCGGCCCCAGTCCTGCGCCGTCATCCACAGCGAGCCTTTGACCGCCTCGACCTTCTCCTCGATGCTGTTGCCCTGGGCGGCGATATAGAGTGTCTCGCCGATCGCAAACATCGCGACCGCAAGCGTCGTCACCTCGACGCCATCGAGCAGATCGGGGACCCCGAAGGAAAGACGCGCCTGTCCGGTCTGCTGGTCGATGCCGACCATGGCAAGCGCAAAGCCGATGAACAGCGATGTAAGCCCGCGCAGCGCCGAATCCCCGAAGGCCGACGAGACGGTCACGAAGGCGAGTACCATCAGCGCAAAATATTCACGCGGCCCGAAAATCAGGGCCAGCTTGACGATGTAGGGAGCGATGAAGGCAAGGCCGAGCGTCGCGATCAGGCCGGCGACAAACGAACCAATCGCCGCTGTCGCGAGCGCCGGCCCGCCGCGGCCCGCGCGGGCCATCTTGTTGCCCTCAAGGGCCGTAACGATCGAGGCGCTTTCGCCAGGCGTATTGAGAAGAATCGACGTCGTCGAGCCGCCATACATGCCGCCATAATAGATGCCGGCAAACATGATCAGCGAGCCAGCCGGATCGAGCTTGTAGGTAACAGGAAGAAGAAGGGCGACGGTCAGGGCGGGGCCAATCCCCGGCAGCACGCCGACCGCGGTGCCGAGCGTCACGCCGACGAGCGCATAGAGCAGGTTCATCGGCTGCATGGCGACCAGGATGCCCTGGAAGAGGAATTCGAAGGTGCTCATCGCATCCAATCCTAGAAGAAGATGTGTTCGAACGGCCCGGCCGGCAGGGTCAACTGCAAGAGCTTTGCGAAGATCACCCAGACGACGAAGCTGAAAGCGATGCCCGCAGGGATCGAGATCCAGAGCTTGCGGCGTCCGAAGCCGGCGGCCGTAAAGGCAAAGAGAAGGCCGGTTGCGATCGAAAAGCCTGCCGTCTTGAGAAGCAGCATCTGCGCGGCAAGGCCGGCGACGACCCAAACTACAGGCGCGATTTCCTGATGCTCGCGCTCGGGAAACTCGCCACGCCAGGCTTCGAAGATGGTCCAGATGCCGAGGCCGATCAGCCCGAAGGCGACCACCTTGGGCGCAGTTGCCGGACCGATGCGGTCATACTGAGCGATGGCGCGCATATGCGAGGCATCCCAAAGCATGACGGCAGCGACGACGAAAAGACAGATGGCAATGACCAGCGCCGCCCAGTCAGGGCGGCGCTTCGTTGCCAAGGGTTCGTTACCCCTGCTCATTGAACAAGTCCGATCTCTTTGAGGATGCCTTCGGTAGCCGAAACGTCCTTGTCAAGCTGCGCCTTGAAGGCGTCGCCGGCGAGGTAGGTGTCAGCCCAGCCCTTGCTCTTCAGGATTTCCTGCCAGCCGGCGGACTTCGAGAGCTTATCGAAATCAGCGGTGATTGCAGCCGTCTGCTCGGCCGAAAGACCAGGGGCGGCGGCAACCATGCGCCAGTTCTCGACAGCGACATCGAGGCCCGATTCCTTCAGCGTCGGCGCGTCGACACCCTCGATGCGCTTGTCGCTAGAGACAGCCAGGAGCCGGAGCTGACCAGCCTTCACCTGCGATTCGAATTCGCCGTAGCCGGAAATGCCCGCGGTCACCTGTCCGCCGAGGATAGCGGCCAGGGCTTCACCGCCGCCGGAGAAGGCGACGTAGTTGATCTTCGTCGGATCGACGCCGGCAGCCTTGGCAATCAGTCCGACCGCAATGTGGTCGGTACCGCCTGCCGAGCCGCCACCCCAGGAAACCGAACCCGGATCCTGCTTCAGCTTGGCAACGAGATCGGCCATCGTCTTGATGTCGGACGCAGCCGGGACAACGATCGCCTCATACTCGCCGGTAAGGCGGGCAATCGGCGTGACGTCCTTCAGCGTGACCGGCGACTTGTTGGTCAGGATAGCGCCGACCATGACATAGCCGCCGACGATCAGTGCGTTCGGGTTGCCGTTGTTCTGGCCGGTGAACTGCGCGAGACCGATGGTGCCGCCGGCGCCCGGAACGTTCTGAACCTGAACGTTGCCTGAGATGCCTTCCTTCTGCATCACGGTCTGCAGCGAGCGGGCCGTCTGGTCCCAGCCACCGCCGGGAGCGGCCGGCGCCATGATGGTGTAGTCCGCCGCATAGGCCGGCAGGGCGACCGCAGCCGCGAAAATGGTTGCAAGAAGAGTATGCTTCACGAGTGTGTCCTCCGTGGGCGCGGCTGAGAAACCGCGCGTTGTTCTCGATGGAATCGGGAAGGACACCGCAGACGGACTCCAAGGTCCGATATGGCTGGCAAGCTCCTCCCGAAACTTCACCTCTCCGCCTCCACGGAGCTGAAGTTCTGCAAAGCGGACCACAACAAGCTGTCATTTAGCTGACATCGATCAACTATCCAGCCCGCGATGACACTTTTTTGCCGCAATTACCCTGGGCGAAAACAGACGCAAAATGCCACCATCCGTGGAACCTGGAGGCGGTTTGTGCGTTATGGCGCTCAGGAGGATTGCCCCATGAGTTCTCACGTCGATAACAAGCAGATCGAAAATGAGGGCTTACGCCAGGTGTGGAGTGTGCACGATTTTGCACGCCGGCACCGGTTGGACGAGCAGGAGGAGAAACGTCTTCGCTCGCTCTTTGGGTCATACGCGACGAAGCAGGAACTGCTGGCCAACGCCCAGCGGCCCTGCATCTTCCGCTAATCATCCACGGCGATTTTACTGCGTCCGCAGCACTTCGTTCCAGTGCGCGATCAATCGCGCGCGCTTCACCTGGTCCAGGTAAACCATCAAGCCCGGGCTGACAGGCACCGGCCGCAACTGTGCGCCCAAGAGCTCCTGCATCGTGTTGGCGGTATTCTCGCCGGCGACCTCCGGGCTGACAGCGGGAATCTGCAACTCCCGCGCCATGATCGTCTGGCCCTCCTTCGACATGAAGAAGGATAGATAGCGCCGTCCGAGTTCCGGTTCGCCCGCCGCCTGCGGCACCAGGCCGATGCGCGACATCACGACCGTATAGTCTTTCGGCAGCACGATCCCGACATCGGGATGACGCTTGGCCCAATCGGCGGCGTAGGACCCGAGGATGTTGTAGCCGAGCACGAAGCGGCCGTCCGATACGCGCTCCAGGATGGCCGAACTGGTGGAGTATAATTTGACGCCGGCCGCCCCCATCGCGCCGATAACGGACCATATGTCACCGAACTGTTCCTGGTCGCGTGCCATGAACAGGAAGCCGACGCCGGAGCGCTCGATATCATAGGTGCCGATCCGCCCATGGATCGCGTCACCCTTGCGCTTGAGGTAATCGACGAATTCCGCCCGCGATCTCGGCGGCGGCTCCGTCGCGAAGCTCGGCTTGTGGTAGACGAACACCGCCGGCTCGAAGGTCAGCGCGTAGGCGGTATTGCGCCAGTTGGCCCATTTCGGCCAGCGCGCGCTCATCGGCAGGTTGCTCACCTGCGCATAGCCGTCGTTGGAGAGCTTGACCTGCAGATCCATGGCCGAGGAGAAGGCGAAGTCCGCAGTGCGTTGGCCGGCATCCGTCTCCCGCACGATGCGGTCATAAATTTCCCCGGTCAGCATATCCTCGTACCTGACCGCCACGTCCGGATTGGCTTCCTGGAACCCATGGATCATCGGCTGCGCCAGTGGCTCGTCGAGCGATGAATAGACAACCAGCGTCGGGGCCTCGGCATTGCCGGAACGCGCCGGGTAGAACACCTCATCCGCAGTGGCTAAGCCGGGACAGAGCAACAGGCACGCAAGTAAAGAAAGTCTCCTCATGAGAGGACAATGCACCAGCAACCGGGATCCGGCAAGCGAGCCGCATCCACCCACAGCGCCCGAAGGCGGCTGGTACGACCGCAGCAGCAGCACACTCACCAGACACAAAAAATGGCTATGACATCTTCGCCGCCACCCTGTATCCTCTTCAAAAATCAAGGGAACATCCGTGCGCATTCTATTGGTGGAGGACAATATCGCGCTGGCCGACGGGCTTTCGGCCATCCTGCGAGGCACCGGCCATGCCGTCGACGTCGTGCATGATGGCGCCTCCGCCAACGCTGTCACGGCGGCCGAGAATTTCGATCTCGTCGTGCTCGACCTGAACCTGCCGGAAATGGATGGCCTCGAGGTGCTGCGCGCCATGCGCGCCAGGCAGAACCAGTCGGCAGTCCTGATCCTGACGGCGCGCGGCACGCCGGAAGAGCGCGTCAAGGGTCTCGATCTTGGTGCCGACGACTACCTTATCAAGCCCTTTGATATCTCCGAATTCGAGGCCCGCGTCCGCGTGCTCCTGCGCCGCCAGGCGGGTCTGCATTCGGCGACTGTCAGTTTCGGCGGCCTTTCACTCGATCTCAATTCACGCGCCTTCTCCGCCGGCTCGACGCCGCTCGACATTCCCGCCCGCGAACTCGGCCTGCTGGAAATCCTCTTCATGCGCGCCGGCAAGGTTGTCGCCAAGGAAGCGATCATTCAGTCGCTGACCGCCTTCGACGACGACATCTCGGCCAATGCCATCGAGCAATATGTCAGCCGCCTCAGGAAGCGCCTGTCGCCCTATGGGCTGACGGTGAAGACTGCGCGCGGCATTGGCTACTATCTCGACAAACTGCCAGAGGCCTCATGACAACGGCCTATTCGCTCCGACGAAGACTCCTGTTCTGGCTGCTGATCTCGACCGCCATCATCGGCATGGTCGCGCTCGCGGACACTTATCGCGAAGCGGTGCAGACCTCCAACATCGTTTCGGACCGCGTGCTGGCCGGCTCGGCACTCGCCATCGCCGAACGCGTGGTCGTGGCGGAAGACGGCACTCTCGAGGTCGACATCCCCTATGTGGCCCTTGAGATGCTGACATCGGCCGCGCAGGACCGTGTCTTCTATCGCGTCGACGGACCGCCCGGAAAATTCATCACCGGCTATCAGGCGCTTCCGGTCCTCGCCGAAACCGTAGGCGACACGGCAGGCTTTGCCGATGATACCTTCCGCGGCGAACCGATCCGTGTCGCAACGCTCAAGCGGTCAGCCTCAACAGGCATTCGCTCCGTCCCCTTCGCCGTGACCGTTGCCGAAACCACGATCGCCCGCCGTCAGCTCGCCCGCGCCATCCTCTTCCGCTCGGCGCTGCGTCTCTCCCTTATGATCGCCGGCGCCGCCGTCATCGTCTGGATCTCGGTCACGGTCGCGCTCCGTCCGCTGTACAAGCTGCGCGATGCGATCGGCGAACGCAGTCCCGACGACCTGCACCCGATCGAACAGGCAGTACCAAGCGAGGTCCAGCCGCTCGTCGATACCGTCAACGGCTTCATGGTGCGCTTGCAATCGGCGCTCGATGCACTTCGTAACTTCACCGGCAACGCCAGCCACCAGCTGCGCACGCCGCTTGCGATCATCCGCACGCAGCTCGCCCTCTCCGCTCGCGCGAGCACATTGGCCGAAGCGCAGGGCTCCGCCCTGAAAGGCGATCAGGCCGTCGCCCATGCCGAACGCATCCTCGCGCAATTACTGCTGATGGCGAAAATCGACGCTGCAACGGCGAAGGAGGCGCTGACCGCATCGTCGATCGACCTGACAGCCATTGCCCAGGACATCACCGGAGAACTTATCCCGACCGCCGCCGAGGCCGGCATCGACCTCGGCTTCGAAGGCGACCGCCCTGCCCTCGTCCATGCCGAGCCGCTGCTGATCGGCGAACTCTTGCGCAACCTTGCCGGAAACGCCATCGCCTATGCCGGCAAGGGCGCTGAGGTGACCGTTCGGATATCCGCGACCGACGATGCCGTCCGCCTCGAAGTCGAGGACAACGGCCCCGGCATTCCCGCAGAGAAGCTCGCTGCCGTCCGGCAGCGCTTCTCGCGCGCCAGCAACTCCGGCGCGCCGGGCGCCGGGCTTGGCCTGCCGATCGTCGAGGAAATCGCCGGCCTCTTCAACGCATCGCTGACGCTGGAGCCCGGTGCACATGGCAGGGGTCTCACGGCCTCCGTGACGTTTGCGAAGGCGACGTAAAGGCTTAGCCGGCTCGGCCTTACCGCCTTGCATTCTTTCGCTGCATTGCACACACTACCCTTTGGGAACAGCAAATGCCGTACAACGATACGGCAGCGGATAAGGCCCTCCATGTCGATCAAAGCCAGCATCTATCACCTGACGCATTACAAATACGACAAGCCGGTCCGCCTCGGACCTCAGATCATACGCCTCAAGCCCGCGTCGCATTCCAAGACGCGGGTGATCAGCCATTCGCTGAAGGTTTCGCCGTCGAACCATTTCGTGAACCTGCAGCAGGATCCCTACGGCAATTATCTGGCCCGCTACGTCTTCCCTGACCCGGTGACGGAGTTCAAGATCGAGGTCGACCTCGTCGCCGACATGACGGTCTATAACCCCTTCGATTTCTTCATCGAGGAGAGCGCCGAGATGTGGCCCTTCTCCTATCCCGAGGAGATCAGGGACGACCTGAAGATCTACATGCAACCGCAGCCGGTGGAGCCGGCGCTGGCTGCCTATCTCGCCGGCATCGACCGCACTCCCATGCGGACCACCGACTTCATCGTAGGGCTGAATGCGCGGCTGAAGAACGACGTCGAATACGTCATCCGCATGGAGCCCGGCGTCCAGACGCCGGAGGAAACGCTGAAGCTGGCGCTTGGCTCCTGCCGCGACTCGAGCTGGTTGCTGGTCGAGATCCTGCGCAATCTCGGCTTCGCCGCCCGCTTCGTCTCCGGCTATCTCATCCAGCTCACCCCCGACCTGAAGGCACTCGACGGGCCCTCCGGCACCGAGGTCGATTTCACCGACCTGCACGCCTGGTGCGAGGTCTATCTCCCCGGCGCTGGCTGGGTCGGCCTCGACCCGACGTCTGGCCTGCTCACCGGCGAAAGCCACATACCGCTCGCCGCCACCCCGCACTACCGAAATGCCGCGCCGATATCAGGCGCGCTTTACGGCGAGGCCAACACCGAATTCGCCTTCGAGATGAAGGTCTCGCGGGTAGCGGAGCACCCGCGCATCACCAAGCCTTTCTCCGACGAAAGTTGGAAGGAGCTCAACGAGCTCGGTGCCAAGGTCGATAGCATCCTGCAGGCCGGGGATGTCCGCCTGACCATGGGCGGCGAGCCGACCTTCGTTTCCATCGACGACTTTGAATCCGAGGAATGGAACACCGCCGCCGTCGGCCCGACCAAGCGCGAGAAAGCCGACCTGCTGATCCGCAAGCTGCGCGAGCGCTTCGCCCCCGGCGGCTTCCTGCATTACGGCCAGGGCAAGTGGTATCCCGGCGAAAGCCTGCCGCGCTGGACCTTCTCGCTCTACTGGCGCAAGGACGACAAGCCGATCTGGCGCAACCCGGACCTCATCGCCGGCGAGGGCAAGGACACCGGTGCAAAGGCAGATGACGCCGCCAACCTTTTGAGTGCCATCGCCAGGGAACTGGCGATCGAGACCGACATGGTGCTGCCCGCCTACGAGGATCCAGCCGAATGGATCATGAAGGAAGGCAGCCTGCCCGAAAACGTCGACCCATCCAATTCCAAGCTGAAGGACCCGGAAGAGCGCAGCCGCATCGCCCGCGTCTTCGAACGCGGCCTGACCGTACCGACCGGCTACATCCTGCCGGTCCAGGCCTGGAACGCGCGCGCCTCTAGCACGCGCTGGGTCAGCGAAAAATGGAAGACCCGCCGCGGCAAGATCTTCCTCGTTCCCGGCGACAGCCCCGTCGGCTATCGCCTGCCCCTCGGCACCCTGCCCTATGTGCCGCCGGCGCGTTTCCCCTATATCCACCCCGCCGACCCGTCGATTCCGCGCAATCCGCTGCCCGAAGTCTTCGTGCCATCCGGCCGCGCCATGCCGGAAGCCTCCCGCCACAGCGACGACAGCAGCCAGAACCGCGTTGAGCAAACCGTCGGCGAGATCGGCGGCGCCGTGCGCACCGCAATCTCGGTCGAACCGCGCGACGGCAGGCTCTGCGTCTTCATGCCGCCGGTCGAGCGCATCGAGGACTATCTCGAACTGATCGCCGCCGCGGAGAATGCAGCGACCGAACTCGGCCTGCCCGTCCATATCGAAGGCTATTCGCCGCCGCAGGACGAGCGCATCAATGTCATCCGCGTCGCCCCCGATCCCGGCGTCATCGAGGTCAATATCCATCCCGCTTCCAACTGGCAGGATTGCGTCGACATTACGATGACGATCTACGAGGAAGCCCGCCAAAGCCGCCTCGGCACCGACAAGTTCATGATCGACGGGCGCCACACCGGTACCGGCGGGGGCAACCATGTGGTCGTTGGTGGCGCCAATCCGGGCGACAGCCCCTTCCTGCGCCGCCCTGACCTGTTGAAGAGCCTGGTACTGCACTGGCAGCGCCATCCCTCGCTCTCCTACATGTTCTCGGGCATGTTCATCGGCCCCACCAGCCAGGCGCCGCGCATCGACGAAGCCCGTCACGACAGCCTCTACGAACTGGAAATCGCGCTCGCCCAGGTCCCCGCGCCGGGTCGCGGCGCGCAACCCCTCCCTTGGCTGGTGGACAGGCTGTTCCGCAATCTGCTGACCGACGTCACTGGCAACACGCACCGCGCCGAGATCTGCATCGACAAGCTGTTTTCGCCGGATGGCCCAACCGGACGGCTCGGCCTCGTCGAATTCCGCGGTTTCGAAATGCCGCCGAACGCACGTATGTCGCTTGCCCAGCAACTGCTGGTCCGCGCGTTGATCGCCCGCTTCTGGCAGCACCCTGCGGACGGCAAGTTCGTGCGCTGGGGCACGTCGCTGCACGACCGCTTCATGCTGCCGCACTTCGTCTGGGCCGATTTCCTCGACGTGCTCGGCGACCTCAAGCAGAATGGCTTCGACCTCAGCCCGGAATGGTTCAAGGCACAGCTTGAATTCCGCTTCCCCTTCTGTGGCGAGGTCGAATACGAAGGCTCTAAGCTCGAACTGCGGCAGGCGCTGGAACCCTGGCACGTCATGGGCGAGGAGGGCGCGATCGGCGGCACGGTCCGCTATGTCGACAGCTCCGTAGAGCGCCTGCAGGTCCGGCTGGAAACCAGCAATGCCTCCCGCTACACCGTGACCTGCAACGGCCGCACGGTTCCGTTGAGCTCGACCGGCACGGCGGGCGTCTCGGTCGCTGGCGTTCGCTTCAAGGCATGGCAGCCTGCGTCGGGATTGCACCCGGTTTTGCCGGTCAATACGCCGCTCACCTTCGACATTTATGATACATGGTCGAAGCGTTCGATCGGCGGCTGCATCTATCATGTTGCCCATCCGGGCGGGCGTAACTATGAGACCTTCCCGGTCAATGGTAACGAAGCGGAAGCGAGACGGCTGGCGCGATTCGAGCCGTGGGGGCATACGGCAGGCGCATTCATTCCGCGTGCCGAGACAGTTTCACCGGAATTCCCGCTGACGCTCGATCTTCGACGACCGGTGGGAATCTAAGCACTAGGGCGAAATGGGCAAGAAACCGACGGCAGAACTGAGGGAAGAGCCAGCGATCCGCACCGGAAACGATGCCGTGCTTGGCTATACTCCTCTGCCCGGCGTCGCCGACGAGATGGTCGACACCAACGGCGCCATCCGCCCGGTCTGGCAGCGCTTCTTTTCGCATCTGAGCGGAATGCCCGAAAAGGAGCTGACCGAACGCTTCACCCGCGCCGACCGTTACCTGCGCGACGCCGGCGTTTTCTACCGAGCCTACGGCAGCACCGGAAGCGCCGAGCGCTCCTGGCCCCTCTCGCACGTTCCGGTCCTCATTGATGCGCGCGAATGGGAGGCGGTCTCGGCTGGGCTCGTCCAGCGCGCCGACCTGCTGGAAGCGATCGTTGCCGACGTCTACGGTCAAAATCGCCTTGTCGCGGAGGGCGTGCTGCCGCCAGCCCTGATCGCTGCCAACCCCGAATACCAGCGTCCGCTTGTCGGCGTCACCCCGGCCGGCGGTCACTACCTGCATTTCTGCGCCTTCGAGATCGGCCGCGGTCCTGACGGAAACTGGTGGGTCCTCGCTGACCGTACGCAGGCGCCGTCTGGCGCCGGCTTTGCGCTTGAAAACCGCGTGGCGACGACCCGCGCCTTCTCCGATATATACGCCGAGACGCCGGTTCATCGCCTCGCCTCCTTCTTTGGCGCCTTCCGCGATGCGCTGCAGGGCATGAAGCACAGCGGCGACGACCGCATCGCCGTGCTGACGCCAGGCCCCGCCAACGAAACCTATTACGAGCACGCCTATATCGCCCGCTATCTCGGCTTCATGCTGCTCGAGGGCGAAGACCTGGCTGTCGTCAACGGCAAGGTGATGGTCCGCACCGTGTCGGGCCTGAAGCCGATCACCGTGCTTTGGCGCCGCCTCGATTCGGCCTATTCGGATCCACTGGAACTGAACCAGAATTCACATATCGGCACGCCCGGCCTCGTCGAGGCTCTGCGCGCCGAAAGCGTGACCATCGTCAATGCACTCGGCAGCGGCATCATTGAAACACGCGCGCTGCTCGCCTTCATGCCGACCATCTGTCGTCGTCTGTTTGGCGAAGAGTTGAAGCTCCCCTCGATCGCCACCTGGTGGTGCGGCCAGAAGGGCGAACGCGAGCATGTGGCTGCCAACATCGAAAAGATGGTGATCGGTCCGGCCTATTCGCGCGCACCGTTCTTCGACGACAGGGGCGAATCCGTGCTCGGCTCGACCTTGCGCGCCAAGACCAAGGATTCGATCGGCGATTGGCTGAACTCCGACGGCGCCAAACTTGCCGGGCAGGAAGTCGTAACGCTTTCGACGACCCCGGCCTGGATCGGCGGCAAGCTGACGCCACGCCCCATGTCGCTGCGCGTCTTTGCCGCCCGTACGGCCAATGGCTGGCAGATCATGCCTGGCGGTTTTGCCCGCATCGGCGGCAGCGACGACGTTTCGGCCATCGCCATGCAATCGGGTGGCGCCGCCGCCGACGTCTGGATCGTCAGTGACAAGCCAGTGGAACCGCACACCCTTTTGCCGGCCGAAGGCAGCTTCACCCGCAACATGCCGGGCAGCCTGCCGAGCCGCGCGGCCGACAACCTGTTCTGGCTCGGCCGCTACATCGAGCGCGCCGAAGGGGCCCTGCGCATCCTGCGCGCCTGGCACGCCCGCTTTGCGGAAGCCGCCGATCCGAACCAGCCCCTGTTGGCCGACGTGACAGCCTATCTGGCCGCCGTCGACATCGACACCGAGGAAGCAGTCCCGGATACGCTAATGCGCAACATCGACAGCGCCGTCTATTCCGCCAGCAACATTCGCGACCGTTTCTCGCCGGATGGCTGGCTGGCGCTCACTGATCTCGCCAAGACGGCGCGACGGTTCCACGAGACGATTTCTCCCGGCGACGATGCAAGCCACGCGATGACGATTCTGCTGCGCAAGCTCGCGGGCTTCGCCGGTCTGGTGCACGAAAACATGTATCGCTTCACCGGCTGGCGTTTCCTCTCGCTCGGCCGCCATATCGAGCGCGGGCTGCACATGACACGGCTGCTCGGGCACATGTCGGGGCCGGACGCCCCTGATGGCGCGCTCGACATGCTGCTGGAGATCGGCGACAGCGTCATGACCCATCGCCGCCGCTACAACGTCAACACCGCTCGCCTCACGGTCACCGATCTGCTCGCGCTCGATCCGCTCAATCCACGCTCAATACTTTTCCAGATGAACGAGATCCACCGCGAGGTGGAGCAGCTCCCGAACACACTCGTCAACGGCCAGATGTCGCCCTTCTATCGCGAAGCGATGCGGTTGCACTCCGGCCTTGCCGTGATGACGCCGGAGACGATGAGCGTCGATGTCTACCGCCGCCTCGAACGCGAGCTGGAGCATCTGTCCGACCTCCTTGCCCACACATATCTCGGATGACCCAGGTGCTTTACGATCTCTCGCTGCACATGGGCTACATCTACGACACGCCGGCCTCTGGCGCCCGCCACATCATGCGGCTGATGCCGCTGTCGCTGCCGAACCGGCAACGGCTGGTGGCCGGCTCGATCAAGGTTTCGCCGACGCCGGATGAACAGGCGCACTTCGTCGATTTCTTCGAGCACCCCGCGACTTCCTTCATGCTGCGCGCGCCGCATGAAAAGCTGGATATCCGTATGCATGCCCGCGTGCAGGTGGAGAGCCATTCGATCGCAGCGGATTTTTCCCCCGTGCTCGCAAAGCTTCCGAATGAGGTCGCAGGCGTCTGGTCGCTGAAGCCCGACGCCCCGCATCATTTCCTCGGCAATAGCCCCCGCCTTTCGGAAACACGCGCGATCTCGGACTATGCGAAGGCCTGCGCCGAACCGTCATTGACCGTGCTGCAGATCGCCACTGCGCTATGCGCGAAAATCCATCAGGATTTCACCTATGATGCCGAAGCGACAACCGTCGATACGACGCCGCTTGAAGCCTTCCAAATGAGGCGCGGCGTCTGCCAGGACTTCGTCCATGTCATGATCCTTGCTCTGCGTAGCCTCGGCATTCCCGCCGGATATGTCTCCGGATTCCTGCGCACCATTCCGCCGCCCGGCAAGGAACGGCTGGAGGGGGCGGACGCCATGCATGCGTGGGTGAGGGTCTGGTGCGGCGAAACGATCGGCTGGGTCGAACTGGATCCGACGAACAACATCCCGGCCGGCACCGACCACATCGTCGTTGCCTATGGCCGCGACTACGCCGACGTCGCCCCGGTCATCGGCGTGCTGAAGAGCTACGGCGGCCAACGCGCTGTCCAGGCCGTGGATGTCATTCCGTTGGGATAATTGAATAGCCGATAGAATTCAGATCTTTACCGTGGCGTTCATGGTGCCGCAAAAGGTCAAGGACCTCCTTGCCTCCTGCGGGACCATCCCGAGCAACGCCTATCAGCCCAATAGCATGGCTCAGCTGGTTGCGGACTTCGGCCATGGCCGCCAAGGCGACGAGCTCGCGACCCGCCTGACGAACTGGTAACAGCAAAGACCCGCAAACAACAAAAGCCGCCCCGGAACAAACCGGAGCGGCTTTTCGTTTGCCTGCAAAAACGCGCATATCAAATTCGGAAAACCGATTGAAATCAAGCTCTTTCCGCAGCGGTGCGCCAAGCCTCGGCAATTTTTTCGTTTGGGTAATTCCTTTGTTGCAAGTGCGTTGTAACGATGCATAAACTGCGTGTTTAGTGCGCGGCAAACCGATTGAAATTGGCATAACGTACTGAAACCAAACAGAATTGGCGAGGACTGACGATGAACACCGTTTCG
The DNA here is from genome assembly GCF_000510625.1 of Rhizobium sp. IBUN. Lineage (NCBI taxonomy): Bacteria > Pseudomonadati > Pseudomonadota > Alphaproteobacteria > Hyphomicrobiales > Rhizobiaceae > Rhizobium > Rhizobium sp. IBUN. The sequence continues at coordinate 177,476 of NZ_AZNV01000004.1, read as the reverse complement.
AAGCCGACAATCCCCTCCCCCGCGCCGCGCAGCTCCAAGCCGGAAATTCTCGCCGAAGAAATCATCGAACGCCTGACCTACCGCATCGGCAAGGATGCGAAGGTCGCCAAGCCGCATGACTGGCTGACGGCGACCATCCTCGTCATACGCGACCGCATCATCGACAAGTGGATGGAGTCGACCCGCAAGGTCTACGCAACAGGCGACAAGCGCGTTTACTACCTCTCCCTCGAATTCCTCATCGGCCGCCTGATGCGCGACGCCGTCTCGAACCTCGGCCTCATGGAACAGGTTCGCGACGCGCTCGCCTCGCTCGGCGTCGATGTCTCTGTCATCGCCGGCCTCGAGCCTGACGCCGCTCTTGGCAACGGCGGCCTTGGCCGTCTCGCCGCCTGCTTCATGGAAAGCATGGCGACCGTCGATGTCCCGGCCTATGGCTACGGTATCCGTTACGTCCACGGTCTTTTCCGGCAGCAGCTTGCCGATGGCTGGCAAGTGGAGTTGCCGGAAAGCTGGCTGGCGCACGGCAATCCCTGGGAATTCGAGCGTCGCGAGAGCGCTTACGAAATCGGCTTCGGCGGCACCGTCGACGTGGTCAATAGCCCCGAGGGCGAGCCGCGCTATGTGTGGAAACCTGCCGAGCGTGTCATCGCCGCCGCCTTCGACACTCCGGTGGTCGGCTGGCGCGGCAAGCGCGTCAACACGCTGCGCCTCTGGTCCGCGCAGCCGATCGACCCGATCCTGCTCGACGCCTTCAACGCCGGCGACCATATCGGCGCGCTGCGCGAGAGCAACAAGGCCGAAAGCCTGACGCGCGTTCTATATCCAGCCGACGCGACGCCGGCCGGCCAGGAACTGCGCCTGCGCCAGGAATTCTTCTTCTCCTCCGCTTCGCTGCAGGACATCCTGCGCCGTCACCTGCAGCAGTATGACGATTTCACCTCGCTGCCCGACAAGGTGGCGGTCCAACTGAACGACACGCATCCGGCGGTCTCGGTCGCGGAGCTGATGCGCCTGCTGTGCGACGTGCATGGTCTCGACTTCGACCAGGCTTGGGACATCACCCGCGGCACGATCGGCTACACCAATCACACCCTCCTTCCAGAAGCGCTGGAAAGCTGGCCGATCCCACTGTTCGAGCGCCTGCTGCCGAGGCATATGCAGATCATCTACGCGATCAACGCCAAGGTGCTGCTGGAGGCGCGCAAGACCAAGACCTTCTCCGAAACGGAAATCCGCTCGATTTCCCTGATCGAGGAAAGCGGCGAGCGCCGTGTACGCATGGGCAATCTCGCCTTCGTCGGCGCTCATTCGATCAACGGCGTTTCGGCTCTGCACACCGACCTGATGAAGGTCACCGTCTTTGCCGACCTGCATAAGCTTTATCCCGACCGCATCAACAACAAGACCAACGGCATCACGCCGCGCCGCTGGCTGCAGCAGTGCAATCCCGGCCTGACCTCGCTGATCCGCGAAACGATCGGCGACGACTTCCTCGATGACGCCGAAAAGCTGAAGCCGCTCGACAAGTTCGCGAACGATGCAAGCTTCCAGGAGAAGTTCGCGGCGGTGAAGCGCGCCAACAAGGTGGCCTTGTCCAATCTCGTCGCCAGCCGCATGGGCATCAAACTCGATCCGTCGGCTATGTTCGATATCCAGATCAAGCGCATCCACGAGTACAAGCGGCAGCTGCTCAACATTATCGAAGCCGTCGCGCTCTACGACCAGATCCGCTCACATCCAGAATTGGACTGGGTGCCGCGCGTCAAGCTCTTCGCCGGCAAGGCGGCGCCGAGCTACCATAACGCCAAGCTGATCATCAAACTGATCAACGACGTCGCCCGCACGATCAACAACGACCCGGCCGTCCGCGGCCTGCTGAAGGTCGTGTTCGTGCCGAACTACAACGTTTCCCTGGCCGAGGTCATGGTGCCGGCCGCCGATCTGTCCGAGCAGATCTCGACTGCTGGGATGGAAGCATCGGGCACCGGCAACATGAAGTTCGCGCTGAACGGCGCGCTGACGATCGGGACACTCGACGGCGCCAATGTCGAGATGCGCGACCATGTCGGCGAGGACAACATCATCATTTTCGGCCTGCGTGCCGACGAAGTCGCCGCCGCCCGTGCAGATGGCCACAATCCCCGCGCCATCATCGAAGCGTCGCGTGAACTGTCTCAGGCACTCCAGGCCATCAGTTCCGGCGTCTTCTCGCACGACGATCGAAGCCGATACGCGGCGCTGATCGAAGGCATTTACGCGCATGACTGGTTCATGGTGGCGGCCGATTTCGATGCCTATGCGCAGGCGCAGCGCGATATCGACCAGCTCTGGACCGATCCGTCGGCGTGGAACAAGAAAGCGATCTGCAACACGGCTCGGATGGGCTGGTTCTCATCCGACCGCACGATACGGCAATATGCCAAGGAAATCTGGAGAGCCGCATGAAAGCGCCGAAAGCCACCCCTGAAGTCAGACTTCCCTGGGAGATTTCGGCAGACGAGATAGCGGCAATCCTCGCAGGGTCGCATTCCAATCCCTTCGCCGTTCTCGGCGTTCACAAATCGGGAAACGCCTACGTCACCCGCTGCTTCATTCCGGGCGCCGAAGAGGTGACCGCGATGGCGCTCGATGGCAGCGTCATCGGCGAATTGAAGCAGCAGCATTCTGACGGCTTTTTCGCCGGCGAGGTTTCGGTGACGAAGCAGCAGCCGGTGCGCTATCGCGCTCGACGCGGCGATGCCGAATGGGCGGTGACCGACCCTTACAGCTTCGGACCCGTCCTCGGCCCGATGGATGACTATTACGTGCGGGAAGGTTCCCATCTGCGCCTCTTCGACAAGATGGGCGCACACTGGATCAAGCACGAGGGCGCGCAGGGGATCCATTTCGCCGTCTGGGCGCCGAATGCTCAGCGTGTCTCGGTTGTCGGTGACTTCAATGGCTGGGATGGTCGCCGCCATGTAATGCGCTTCCGCTCCAGCGCCGGTATCTGGGAGATCTTCGCTCCTGACGTTCCGACCGGTGTCGCCTACAAATTCGAAATCCGCGGCCACGACGGTGTGCTGTTGCCGCTAAAGGCCGACCCTTTCGCCCGACGCAGCGAACTACGCCCGCAGACGGCCTCGGTCGCGGCATCCGAGCTGCTGCAGGAATGGGACGACGCAGCGCATCTGAAGCACTGGAGCGAAACCGACAAGCGTCGTCAGCCGATCTCGATCTACGAGGTTCATGCCGGCTCCTGGCAGCGGCGCGACGATGGCTCGTTCCTCTCCTGGGACGAGCTTGCCTCCCGTCTAATCCCCTACTGCGTCGACATGGGCTTCACCCATATCGAGTTCCTGCCGATTACCGAGCATCCCTATGATCCCTCCTGGGGCTACCAGACGACCGGGCTCTATGCGCCGACCGCCCGCTTCGGCGAGCCGGAGGGTTTCGCCCGCTTCGTCAACGGCTGCCACAAGGTCGGCATCGGCGTCATCCTCGATTGGGTGCCAGCCCATTTCCCGACCGACGAACACGGCCTCGGCTGGTTCGACGGCACGGCGCTCTACGAGCATGCCGACCCGCGCCAGGGCTTCCACCCCGACTGGAATACGGCAATCTACAATTTCGGTCGCACCGAAGTCGTTTCCTATCTGGTCAACAACGCGCTATACTGGGCCGAGAAGTTCCATCTCGATGGTCTGCGCGTCGATGCCGTGGCCTCGATGCTCTACCTCGACTATTCCCGCAAGCACGGCGAATGGATCCCGAACGAGTACGGCGGTAATGAGAACCTGGAGGCTGTGCGCTTCCTGCAGAACATGAACACCCGTATCTACGCCGAGCATCCAGGCGTCATGACCATCGCCGAAGAATCGACCTCCTGGCCGAAGGTGTCGCAGGCGGTGCATGAAGGCGGCCTCGGCTTCGGCTTCAAGTGGAACATGGGCTTCATGCACGACACACTGAGCTACATGAGCCGTGAGCCGATCCACAGAAAGCATCATCACAACGAGCTGACCTTCGGCCTGCTCTACGCCTATTCGGAAAACTTCGTGCTGCCGCTCTCCCATGACGAGGTGGTGCACGGAAAGGGCTCGCTGATCGCCAAGATGCCCGGCGACGACTGGCAGAAATTTGCGAATCTGCGGGCCTATTACGCCTTCATGTGGGGCTATCCGGGCAAGAAGCTGCTCTTCATGGGTCAGGAATTCGCGCAGTGGAGCGAGTGGAACGAGGCAACCTCGCTCGACTGGAACCTGCTGCAGTACCGCATGCACGAGGGCATGCGCCGGCTGGTGCGCGACCTCAACTTCACCTACCGCAGCAAGCCGGCCCTACACGCCCGCGACTGCGAGGGCGATGGCTTCGAATGGCTGATCGCCGACGACCACGAGAACTCCGTTTTTGCCTGGCTGCGCAAGGCGCCAGGAGAGAAGCCGGTCGCCGTCATCTGCAATCTGACGCCTGTCTATCGCGAGAACTATTCCGTGCGCCTGCCGACCGAGGGGCGCTGGCGCGAGATACTGAATACCGATGCCGACATCTATGGCGGCAGCGGCAAGGGCAATGGTGGCCGCGTGCAGGCCGTCAACGCCGGTGGCGCCATCGTCGCATCGATCACCTTGCCGCCTCTGGCGACGATCATGCTTGAACCTGAGAACTGACGACTGGTGGGAGGATAAAAATGGTAGAAAAACGTGTTCAGCCACTTGCCCGCGACGCAATGGCCTATGTTCTCGCAGGTGGTCGGGGAAGCCGCCTGAAGGAACTCACCGATCGCCGCGCCAAGCCGGCGGTCTATTTCGGCGGCAAGACCCGCATCATCGACTTTGCGCTGTCGAACGCGCTGAACTCGGGCATCCGCCGCATCGGCGTCGCCACCCAGTACAAGGCGCACTCGCTGATCCGCCATATGCAGCGCGGCTGGAACTTCTTCCGCCCCGAGCGGAACGAGAGCTTCGACATTCTGCCAGCCTCCCAGCGCGTCTCGGAGACGCAGTGGTATGAAGGCACCGCCGATGCGGTCTACCAGAACATCGACATCATCGAGGACTATGGCGTCGAATACATGGTCATCCTCGCCGGCGACCATGTCTACAAGATGGACTACGAATACATGCTGCAGCAGCATGTCGATTCCGGCGCCGACGTCACGATCGGCTGCCTGGAAGTCCCGCGCATGGAAGCCGTCGGCTTCGGCGTCATGCACGTCGACACGACCGACCGGATCATCGACTTCGTCGAGAAGCCCGCCGATCCGCCGGGCATTCCCGACAAGCCGGAATTCGCGCTTGCCTCGATGGGCATCTACGTGTTCCACACGAAATTCCTGATCGACGCACTGCGCCGCGACGCCGCTGACCCGAACTCCAGCAAGGATTTCGGCAAGGACATCATCCCTTACATCGTCAAGAACGGTAAGGCCGTCGCCCATCGTTTCGCCAACTCTTGCGTCCGGTCGGATTTCGAGCACGAGCCCTACTGGCGCGATGTTGGAACGATCGACGCCTATTGGCAGGCCAACATCGACCTGACCGCGATCGTTCCGGAACTGGATATCTACGACAAGTCCTGGCCGATCTGGACCTATGCAGAAATCTCGCCCCCGGCGAAGTTCGTCCATGACGACGAAGACCGCCGCGGCTCTGCCACATCCTCCGTCGTCGCGGGCGACTGCATCATTTCCGGCGCAACGCTGAACAAGAGCCTCCTCTTCACCGGCGTTCGCGCCAATTCCTACTCCAAGCTCGAAGGTGCCGTCGTTCTCCCGAGCGTCAAGATCGGAAGGCACGCCCAACTCAGAAACGTCGTGATCGACCACGGAGTCGTCATTCCTGAAGGCCTCATCGTCGGCGAGGATCCGGTTCTAGATGCCAAGCGTTTCCGCCGCAGCGAGGGCGGCATTTGCCTCATTACCCAACCGATGATCGACAAGCTGGGCCTGTAAGCCATGAAAGTTCTTTCGGTTTCGTCCGAAGTCTTCCCGCTCGTCAAGACAGGGGGCCTCGCCGATGTGGCGGGTGCCCTGCCGATCGCCCTTGAGCGTTTCGGCATCGAAACCAAGACCCTCATGCCGGGCTATCCGGCCGTCATGAGGGCTATCCGCAATCCTGTAGTCCGACTCCAATTCGACGATCTGCTCGGCGAACCGGCAACCGTGCTCGAAGTCAAGCACGACGGGCTCGATATCCTCGTGCTCGACGCCCCCGCCTATTACGACCGGTCGGGCGGCCCCTATCTCGACGCCACCGGCAAGGATTACCCCGACAATTGGCGCCGTTTCGCGGCTCTGTCCCTGGCCGGCGCCGAGATTGCCGCGGGGTTGATGCCGGACTGGCGGCCGGACCTCGTGCATACGCATGACTGGCAGTCGGCGATGACCTCGGTCTACATGCGCTACAATCCGACGCCGGAATTGCCGAGCGTCCTGACCATCCACAACATTGCTTTCCAGGGGCAGTTCGGCGCCGATATCTTTCCGGGTCTTCGTCTGCCGCCGCACGCCTTCGCAACGGAAAGCATCGAATATTACGGCAATATCGGCTTCCTGAAGGGCGGCCTGCAGACTGCACACGCCATCACCACTGTCAGCCCCTCTTATGCCGGCGAGATCCTGACCACCGAGTTCGGCATGGGTCTCCAGGGCGTCATCGCAAGCCGAATCGATTCACTGCACGGCATCGTCAACGGCATTGATACCGACGTCTGGAATCCCTCGACCGACCCGGTTGTCCACACGCATTACAACAGCAGCACGCTGAAGAGCCGCGTCGAAAACCGCAGCTCGATCGCCGAGTTCTTCGGACTTCACCACGACAACGCGCCGATCTTCTGCATCATCAGCCGCCTGACCTGGCAGAAGGGCATGGATGTCATCGCCGCCACCGCCGACCAGATCGTCGACATGGGCGGCAAGCTGGCCATTCTGGGTTCCGGAGACGCGGCGCTCGAAGGGGCGCTGCTCGCCGCGGCCGCCCGTCACCCCGGGCGGATCGGCGTTTCCATCGGCTACAACGAGCCGATGTCCCATCTCATGCAGGCCGGTTGCGACGCCATCATCATCCCGTCCAGATTCGAGCCCTGTGGCCTGACGCAGCTTTACGGATTGCGGTATGGGTGCGTGCCGATCGTTGCCCGCACCGGCGGGTTGAACGACACCGTTATTGACGCCAACCATGCCGCGCTTGCGGCGAAAGCGGCAACCGGGATACAATTCTCGCCTGTAACTCCATCCGGTCTGTTGCAGGCGGTCCGCCGCGCGCTACATCTCTACGCCGATCAAAAAGTCTGGACCCAATTGCAAAAGCAGGGCATGAAATCGGATGTTTCGTGGGAGAAGAGCGCCGAGCGCTATGCCGCCCTCTATTCAAGCCTCGCCCCTAAAGGCAAGTGAGAGAAAATGATAAAATCCGTACCCACTACGCCCTACCAGGATCAGAAGCCCGGTACCTCCGGCCTGCGAAAGAAGGTTCCGGTATTCCAGCAGCCGAACTATGCCGAGAACTTCATCCAGTCGATCTTCGATTCGCTGGAAGGCTTTCATGGCAAGTGCCTCGTCATCGGCGGCGACGGACGCTACTACAACCGGGAAGTCATTCAGAAGGCGATCAAGATGGCCGCCGCCAATGGCTTCGGCAAGGTGATCGTCGGCAAGGGCGGCATCCTGTCGACCCCGGCAGCCTCCCACATCATTCGCAAATACAAGGCCTTTGGCGGCATCATTCTCTCGGCCAGCCACAATCCCGGCGGTCCAACCGAAGATTTCGGCATCAAGTACAATATCAACAATGGCGGCCCCGCGCCGGAGAAGATCACCGACGCGATCTATGCGCGCACGAAGGTGATCGACACCTACAAGATCGCCGATTTCGCGGACGTCAACCTCGACCGCATCGGCAAGGACGAACTGCCGGGCGGCATGATCCTCTCGGTGCTCGATTCGGTGGAAGACTACACGGCTCTGATGGAAGAGCTGTTCGACTTCCCCGCGATCCGCAACCTCATCAGCCTCGGATTCCGCATCGCTTTTGACGCAATGAGCGCCGTCACCGGCCCATATGCCAAGGAAATCTTCGAAAACCGTCTCGGCGCGCCGTCCGGTTCGGTCCGCAATTTCATGCCGCTGCCCGACTTCGGCGGCCACCATCCGGACCCGAACCCGGTTCACTGCAAGGAACTCTACGACGAGATGATGAGTGATGATGCGCCCGACTTCGGCGCGGCATCCGACGGCGACGGCGACCGCAATCTCATCATCGGCCGCGGCATCTTCGTCACACCCTCCGATAGCCTCGCGATCCTTGCCGCCAACGCCCACCTCGCGCCCGGCTATTCCGGGGGTCTCGCCGGCATCGCTCGCTCCATGCCGACCTCAGGCGCGGCAGATCGCGTCGCCGAGCGCCGCGGTATCGGCATGTACGAGACGCCGACCGGCTGGAAGTTCTTCGGCAACCTGCTCGACGTCGGCATGGCGACGATCTGCGGTGAGGAAAGCGCCGGCACCGGCTCCAACCACGTGCGCGAGAAGGACGGCCTCTGGGCGGTTCTGCTGTGGCTAAACATCCTTGCCGTTCGCGGCGAAAGCGTTCAGGACATCGTCACCCAGCACTGGCAGACCTACGGCCGCAACTACTATTCGCGCCACGACTATGAAGGCGTCGATACCGACGCGGCAAACGGCCTGATCGCAAACCTGCGCAGCCAGCTTGCGTCGCTGCCGGGCCAGAGCTTCGGCCCGCTGAGGGTCGAGAAGGCCGACGACTTTGCCTATCACGACCCGGTCGACAAGTCGGTCAGCGAGCATCAGGGCATTCGCGTCCTGTTCGAAGGCGGTTCGCGCGTGGTCTTCCGTCTCTCCGGTACCGGCACATCCGGCGCCACGCTGCGTGTCTATCTCGAGCGGTACGAGGCGGATTCGACCCGCCACAACATCGAGACGCAGCAAGCGCTCGCCGATCTTGTTGCTGCCGCCGAGACCATCGCGGGCATTCGCAGCCGCACGGGCCGTGACGCTCCTTCCGTGATCACCTGACCGAACGGCATGGCGGCGGGCAGACCCGGGCAAGGCGGAGCAACCATCCTCGAGACCGGCGTTGATTTCGCCGTCTGGTCGCGCAAGTCAGGACAGATCGAGCTGTGTCTGTTCGGCGACGACGACAAGGAACTGGCCCGCCTGCCGATGAAACGAGGCGATGACGATGTTCATCGCCTTTTCGTCGACGGCTTGAAGGAAGGTGCGCGCTACGGCTACCGCGCCGGCGGCGTCTATGCGCCCGACGACGGCCTCTGGTTCGACCCGTCGAAGCTGCTGGTTGATCCCTACGCCAAGGAACTCGATCGCCCCTTCCACTACGATCCCCTGCTCGGCACCTCCGGCGCCGAGACGCAGCACCTCGTGCCGAAGGCGATCGTCACCCGCGATGTCCCCGTGAAGCCGGGAAAGCCGCTCTTCAAGCCGGGTGGCTTCATCTACGAGGTTGCCGTCCGACCGTTCACCATGCTGCATCCGGATGTTCCCCAAGCGCAGCGCGGCACCGTCGCGGCTTTGGCGCATCCTTCCGTGATCGCGCATCTGAAGCGCATCGGCGTGGATGCGGTCGAGTTGATGCCGATCACCGCCTGGATCGACGAGCGCCACCTGCCGCCGCTCGGCCTCAGAAACGGCTGGGGCTATAACCCCGTCGCCTTCATGGCGCTCGACCCGCGGCTCGTGCCCGGCGGCATGGCGGAGCTCCGCGACACAGTGGCGAAGCTCCACGCCGAAGGCATTGGTGTCGTCCTCGACCTCGTCTTCAACCACACCGGCGAAAGCGACCGCTTTGGCACGACGCTGTCGCTGCGCGGCCTCGACAACCTCTCCTTCTATCGGCATCTGACCGACCGGCCAGGCGAATTGGTCAACGATACCGGAACGGGCAACACCGTCGCCTGTGATAACCCCTATGTCAGGCAACTGATCATCGACAGTCTCCGCCACTTCGTGCTCGGCGCGGGCGTTGACGGTTTCCGCTTCGACCTTGCCCCCGTTCTTGGCCGAACCGCTGGTGGCTTCGAGGCCAACAGCGAAACGTTGATGGCAATGCTCGCCGATGACGTCTTGTCGGACCGCGTCATGATCGCCGAGCCTTGGGACATCGGTCCTGGCGGCTACCAGCTCGGTAACTTCCCAGCCCCCTTCCTCGAGTGGAACGACCGCGTACGTGATGACGTCAGGTGCTATTGGCGCGGCGACGATCACAAGACCGGACCGCTCGCAACTGCCCTGGCCGGCTCCTCGGACATATTTTCCCGCAACGGTGCGACCGGGACGCGCAGCGTCAACTTTCTTGCCGCCCATGACGGCTTCACGCTCCGCGATCTCGTCTCCTATAGCGGCAAGCACAACGAGGCGAACGGCGAGCAGAACCGCGACGGCCACAACGAGAACCACTCCTGGAACAACGGTGCCGAGGGCGAAACGCACTACCCCGATATCATTCGCAGACGCCGCGATGACCTGAAGGCGCTGCTCTCCACGCTCTTTGCTACGCGCGGCAGCATCATGCTGACGGCAGGCGACGAAGCAGGCCGCACCCAGCGCGGCAACAACAATGCCTACTGCCAGGACAATGAGATCACGTGGATGGACTGGGCGGCGCTCGACGATGAGCTCATCGCCCATACCGCTTTCATCTCAAGCCTGCGCAAGCGCTTCTCCGTGTTCTCGGAAACGGGTTTCTTCGATGGCCATGGCGACGTCGAATGGATATCGCCTTCGGGCCAGCCGATGAGCGTGCAGGAGTGGGAGACCCCGAACTTTTCCACGCTTGGAATGGTGCTGTCGACGCGCGATGGGCAGGGCGGAAAGCCCGCACGGCTGGCCGTGCTTTTCAATCGCTCGGGCGGCGAGGAAATTTTTGCATTGCCCGGGCCGTCCTCATGGCGGCTTCTCGCCCCCAATGGTCAGGAAAAATCCGCGACGTCGGCCATCGTGCCGCGCCGGTCGGTCGCTTTCTATCTCGGAAGTTGACCGGCCAGGCCCCTGCCTGCAATTCCTTGTCGCAATTGTCACAATCCCATTGTAAGGCTTGCGCAGCCGCTTTCTCATGAGGAATCAATGGTCAAGGAAATTTCGCTCGCGGATGTGCGCGGGCTCATCGGCACTGAAACCGGCCTCTCGGACTGGATTGTCGTCGATCAGGCAATGATCGATGCCTTTGCGCATGCAACCGACGATCATCAGTTCATCCACGTCGACCCAGAGCGCGCCGCCACGAGCCCATTCGGCGGCACCATCGCCCACGGATTCCTCACCCTCTCGCTGCTTTCAGCGATGAACTACAACAGCCTGCCCAAAGTCCGTGAGCAGACGATGGGCATCAACTACGGCTTCGAGAACGTCCGCTTCCTCTCGCCCGTCAAATCGGGGGCACGCATCCGCGGCCACTTTATCCTTGCCGAAGCCCGCTTTCGCGGCGCCGGCATGTTGATGACGACCTACGACGTCTCGATCGAGATCGAGAACGAGAAGAAGCCGGCTCTCACCGCGCGGTGGATCACCATCATCCAATTCGACCCAAAAGACCGGCCCGAAGACGCCTAGTGCGCCTCGAAATCGATGACGTGCCGGATCACCTCCCCGGCATGCAGCCGGTCGAAGGCTTCGTTGATCCCCTCCAGCGGACCTGTTGAAGACAACAAGCGATCCACCGGCAGCTTTCCACGCCTGAAGAGCCCGACAAAGCGCGGAATATCCCGGCTTGGCACGCAGCTGCCGAGATAGCTCCCGAGCACGCGCCGCTCCTCGGCGACCAGGCTGACTGCGGGGATTGCGAACTGACTGGATGGATTAGCCAACCCTGCGGTAGCCGTCGTTCCGCCGCGCCGCGTGATGCGGTAGGCGAGATCAAAGGCCTTGACGGCTCCGGCCATCTCGAGCGCGTGGTCGACGCCGCCCTTTGTCGCCTCGCGGATTTGCTCCACAACGTCAGGGTCACTGGCGCGAAAGACGTCTGTCGCCCCAAGCGAACGCGCGATCTCGAGCTTGTCAGGAGCAAGGTCTACCGCGACAATGCGTTCGGCCCCGGCCGCCACGGCGCCAAGCACCGTGGCCAAGCCGACACCACCCAAACCGACAACAGCGATCGTCTGCCCCGGCTGCACATGACAGGTATTCACCACGGCGCCAACGCCCGTCAGCACGGCGCAGCCAAACAACGCGGCGTGAGCGAACGGGATATCGCGGTCAATGCGAATCGCCGAATGGCGCGAGACCACGGCATGGGTGGCAAAGCCCGAGACGCCGAGATGATGATGGATCGGCACCTCCTCGCAGCTCAGTCGCCGTTCGCCCGATAGTAGCGTGCCCTTTCCGTTGGCATCGGCGCCGGGAATGCACAGCGCCGGGCGTCCCTCGGCGCAGGGCAGACAATGGCCGCAGCTCGGCATGAAACTCATCACCACATGATCGCCGGGCGTCAGGTCATGGACATCGGGCCCGACCGCTTCCACGGTGCCGGCCGTCTCATGTCCAAGCGCCATCGGCACCGGACGCGGCCTGTCGCCGTTGATGACGGAGAGATCGGAATGGCAGAGCCCGGCCGCGCCAATACGAACAAGGATCTCGTCCCGCCCGGGTGGCGCGAGCTCGAGTTCTTCGATCGTGAGCGGCCGGCTCACCGCAAATGGCGGCGCGACCGGCGATCCGCGCAAAACCGCGGCACGTGTTTTCATGAACTCCTCCCGCGAACGGTTCCGGCAGACTAACCGCTCGCAAAAGCCAACGGCAACAGGACTGTAAGCTGCGGCGATTGCGCTATGGTGCACCGTTGATTTCAACGATGTTGCGATCAGGATCGAGCAGGTAGGCCTGCGGAAAACCGGCCGGCCCGGTACGCCTCACACGCAGCCGCCGGGGATCTCCCTCGGGCGCATCCTCGCGAAAACCCTTTGCGATCAGTCCCCGGATACATCCCTCGAAGTCATCGGTATGGAAGGCGAAATGTCCGTCGGCGGTATCGATGGTCGCCACCCGCCGGAACGTCCCAACCGGATTGACGATGATGTGGACCTGCAGCGCTCCGCAGGCAAACCAGGCTCCGTCGGTACTGAAAGGAGGCCTCTCGATCCGCTCGAGACCGAAGATATCGCGATAGAAGGCAACCGATCGGTCGAGATCCGTCGTGACGATGGAAACGTGATGCAGCATCATTGAGGACACCCCGCAACGTTGCGGCTACGCTCCGACAAAGCCGCACGCGATGGCGAATGATGGCATGAATGACACCGGTCTTGCAACTTGAAGCCGAATGGGGACGGCACAAGAGCACCGTCCCCCAATCGGGAATTCCAGTTCCGTGGCGCTTAATGCGCGGCGTCTTCGGCACCCTCGGCCAGCAGGCCGAATACGAAATCGGCGAACGAACGCCAGCACTCGACACGGAACGTATCGTCCTCGGTGCGGAAGAGCACGATCTCGGCCTTGCCGAAAATCGTGCGCGAGCAGGCGCCGACCGGGAAGGCATCAAGCGACAGATCCTGCGGGCAACCCGCGGAGATCGTCGCCTCTGCCCCGGGACCGGAGACGATGATCGCGACGTTGCGGTGCGAGACATCAGTTGCCGAATGCAGCACGTCCGCCTTCGTGAGCGCGCCCATCAGGTCTGCACCGGACTCATCGATAACGAGCCATTCATCCGGCCCGAGCCAGAGGGCGGCACGGCCACCCTTGCGGCCGGAGGTCTTCGGCGAAGACGGAACCGTGACGCCAAGAGCGGAGGACAGAGCCTTGAGGGACGCGGCGGGCGCTCGGAGCGCGATGCGGGTGGCGGCCGGAGCTGCCGTCAGCCGTACCGTCGCCGAGCCGCCATGACGACCTGAGAGCACCGACTTGCGAACTGCCGTATCAGCCATTGATGCGGCCTCCTTCCTTGTCAAAGAACACCATGTCAGTCACCTCGACGGCGATCGTCTTGTCGGGCATAGGCACATAAAGTGTCTCGCCCATCCGCTTGCGGCCATCGGCGACCAGCGCGAAGGCGATCGACTTGCCGAGATTTTCCGACCAGTAGGACGAGGTCACATGGCCAAGCATCGTCATCGGCTTCGGCTCGTTCGGATTGGCGACGATCTGCGCACCTTCTTCCAGCACCAGCTTCGGATCCTTGGTGACCAGGCCGACCAACTGCTTGCGGCCTGCCTTCACCAGATCCGGGCGCTTCAGCCCACGAATGCCGACGAAGTCAGTCTTCTTCTTCGAGACCGCCCAGGAAAGACCAGCATCGTCAGGCGTGACGGTGCCATCCGTGTCCTGGCCGACGATGATGTAACCCTTCTCGGCGCGAAGAACGTGCATCGTCTCGGTGCCGTAGACGCAGGCGCCGAGCGGCTCTGCGTTGGCCCACACGGCTTCCAGAACGGACTGGCCATAGTCGGCCGGCACGTTGATTTCGAAGCCGGTTTCACCGGTGAACGACACGCGGAACAGCCGCGCCGGCACGCCCATGACCGTGCACTCGGCAACGCTCATATGCGGGAAGGCCTCGTTGGAGATATCGACGCCTTCGACCAGCGGGGCGATGATCTCGCGCGCCTTCGGACCCTGTACAGCGATGACGGCCCACTGTTCCGTCACCGAAGTCAGCCATACCTTCAGATGCGGGAACTCTGTCTGCAGATAGTCTTCCATGTGGTGGAGAACGCGCGGCGCGCCGCCCGTCGTCGTCGTCACGTGGAAGCGATCGTCGGCCAGACGCCCGACAACGCCGTCGTCATAAACGAACCCGTCCTCGCGCGTCATGATGCCGTAGCGGCACTTGCCTGGCTTCAGCGTGTCCCAGGCGTTGGTGTACATGAGGTTCATGAACTCGGCCGCATCGGGGCCGACGATCTCGATCTTGCCGAGCGTCGAGGCATCGAACACACCGGCGACATCGCGCGCCGTCTTGCATTCGCGGGCGACCGCCTGGTGCATCGTCTCGCCCGCGCGCGGATAGAACCACGCACGCTTCCAGTTGCCCACATCCTCGAACACCGCGCCATGGGCCTCTTCCCACTGGTGCAGCGGCGTCTTGCGCGCCGGATCGAACAGATCGCCGCGCGAATGCGCGATCAGCGTGCCGTAGGTGACAGGCGTGTACGGCGCGCGGAAGGTGGTGAGACCGACCTGCGGGATTTCCTTGCCCAGCATCTCGGCGGCGATCGCCAGGCCGTGCATGTTGGAGAGCTTGCCCTGGTCGGAGGCCATGCCGTTCGTCGTGAAGCGCTTGATATGCTCGATCGAGTGCATCCCCTCGCGCACGGCAAGGCGAATGTCCTTGGCGCAGACGTCGTGCTGGAAATCGATGAACGCCTTGGCGCTGGTCTCGGGACCTGCGCCTTCAGCAGCGCCAATCATGCCGCCCGTCCACTGATGGGCTTGCTCAGCCGTGATGCTGATCTTGCCGCCGGAGGGCTTCCCAACTGCCTGCGCCATCAGCTCGCCGGCCGCCAGCGATTCCTCGATCGTCTGCTGCAGATCGTCCGTGCCGTTGCAGGCGCCGACAGAAAGGCAATCCTGCGCGTACGTGCCGGGCAGGAAGCGCTGCGTCTCGGGCTCGAACGTCACCTTGCCGCGCGACTGCGAGAACAGGTGCACCGAAGGCGTCCAACCGGCCGAGACCAGCAGCGCGTCGACCGCGATCTTGCGCGGCGAGCCGCCGCCATTGCGGGCAACGGTCATCGACGAGATGCGGAGCTTGCCTGACGTATTGACCACGGACTGACCGGTGAGAACATCGATGCCGAGCGAACGGGCTTCCGCCAGAACGGCCGCACCCGGCGTCTGCCTGCAATCGACGATCGCGGCGATCTCGACGCCTGATCGTTTCAGGTCGAAGGCGGCCTCATAGGCCGAGTCGTGCGCCGTATAAACGCCGACCTTCTGGCCGACGGCGACGCCATACTGGTTGAGATACATGCGCGCAGCCGATGCCAGCATGATGCCCGGACGATCGTTGTTCGGGAACACCATGTGGCGCTCGATCGCGCCGTTGGCGAGGATGACGCGCTTGGCGCGCAGCTGCCACAGACGCTCGCGCGGCAGGTGGCGGCCAGGGTTCGCGACATGGTCGGTCACGCGCTCGGCGAGACCGACGAAATTGTGGTTGTAGTAACCGAAAGCAGTGGTGCGGGTCAGAACCTGCACATTGTCCATTGCCTTCAGCGTGGCGACCGTCTTCTGCGCCCACTCATAACCGGAAAGGCCGTCGATCTTGACGCCGCTGTCGTAGCGCAGCGCGCCGCCGACATCCGCCTGCTCGTCGCAGAGGATCACCTTGCCACCGGATTGCGCCGCCGCCAGTGCCGCCGAAAGACCGGCGATCCCGGCACCGACGACGAGCACGTCGCAATGCGCATAACGGCCGGCATAGTGATCGGGATCGGCTTCCTTCGGCGCAACGCCGAGGCCCGCCGCACGGCGGATCATCGGCTCGTAGAGGTGCTTCCAGGCCGCCTTCGGCCACATGAATGTCTTGTAGTAGAAGCCCGCCGCGAAAAACGGGGACATCAGATTGTTGATGCCACCGATATCGAAGGAGAGCGATGGGAAGCGGTTCTGCGATTCGACGATCATACCGTCGAAGACTTCCTGCACCGTGGCACGCACGTTCGGCTGTTTGCGGGCGCTGTCGCGCGCAACGTCGATCAGCGCATTCGGCTCCTCGGCGCCGGCCGAAAGGATGCCCCGCGGACGGTGATACTTGAACGAGCGGCCGACCAGATGGATGTTGTTGGCGATCAGCGCCGAGGCGACGGTATCGCCTTCGAGCGCCGTGTAGCTCTTGCCATCGAAGGTGAAGCGCGCGGTTCTGGCCGGCGTCAGGCGACCCTTGCCTGCAATACGGTTCGTGCCGCTCATTGTGCCTCTCCTTCGAGCTGTTCGTAGGTCTCGACGGGAGCATGCGGAACGGCTGCTTCGCCGATCGTGGGCTTCGGCTCGCCTGCCTTGTAGGTCTTGATGAACTTGTCGCTGATGGTATCGCGCGCCGCATTGAAGAAACGGCCGCATCCGTGCTGGTGGCGCCAGCGCTCGAAGATCAGCCCCTTCGGGTTGTCGCGCAGGAAGAAATATTCCTCGAACGCCTCGTCGGAGATGTCGGCGATATTGGTGGGACGGGCGATATGGGCATCGCCGGCACCGCGGAATTCGAGCTCGGAACGCTCTTCCTGACAGTATGGGCAGTAGATAAGAAGCATGATGTCCTCGTGTCAGTGCGCGACGGCGGCGGCGGCGGCTTCGTCGATCAGACGGCCGGTGCGGAAGCGGTCCAGCGTCAGGCCGGCATTGAACTTGTGTTCCTCATCGCGGGCGATGAGGTGCGCGAAGAGATTGGCCGAGCCCGGCGTCGCCTTGAAGCCGCCGGTGCCCCAGCCGCAGTTGACGTAGAGACCCGGAACCGGCGTCTTCGACTGGATCGCCGAACGGTCCGGCGTGTTGTCGACGATGCCGCCCCACTGGCGCATCATCTTGACGCGGCGGAACATCGGGAAGAGCTCGCAGATGGCATCGAGCGTGTGCGTGATGATCTGCAGGCCGCCGGTCTGGCTGTAGGAATTGTACTGGTCGGTGCCGGCGCCGATGACGAGCTCACCCTTGTCGGACTGCGAGATATAGGCGTGCACGGTGTTGGACATGACCACGCAGGGGAAGATCGGCTTCAGCGGTTCGGACACCAGCGCCTGCAGCGGGCTCGATTGCAGCGGCACGCGCACATCGGCCATCTTCATGACCGTGGTCGTGTGACCTGCGGCCGAAACGCCGACCTTCTTGGCGCCGATGAAGCCACGTGATGTCTCGACACCGGTGACGCGACCATCAGGGCCGCGTCGGATGCCGGTGACTTCGCAGTTCTGGATGATGTGGACGCCGCGATCGGACGCCGCACGCGCGTAGCCCCAGGCCACAGCATCGTGACGCGCCGTGCCGCCGCGACGCTGGAGGGCGGCACCGTTGATCGGGTAGCGGGCGCTGGCTGAGATATCGAGCGGCGGACAATAAGCCTTCGCCTGCTCCGGCGTCAGCCATTCATTGTCGATGCCGTAGAGGCGGTTGGCATGAATGTGGCGCTTGAAAGACTGCTGGTCGTGCACATTGTGCGATAGCATCATCACGCCGCGCGGCGAGTACATAACATTGTAGTTGAGATCCTGCGAGAGGTTCTCCCAGAGCTTCATCGAATGCTCGTAGATGTGCATGCTCTCTTCGTAGAGATAGTTCGAGCGGATGATGGTCGTATTGCGACCCGTGTTCCCGCCGCCGAGCCAGCCCTTTTCGAGCACCGCGACATTTGTGATGCCATGCTCCTTGGCGAGATAATAAGCCGCACCCAGACCATGCCCGCCGCCACCGATGATGATGACGTCGTATTCGGCGCGCGGTTCCGGCGAAGTCCACTGCTTCTCCCAGCCCTTGTGACCCCTCAGGGCCTCCCTCGCCACGGCAAAAACCGAGTATCTGCGCATCCGCGTTCATCTCCTTCAGGGGAAAGGTCCCTTCTCGTCGGCCATACAAATCGCAAATCCAAAAGCGGCACAACGTTTCTTTTGCGACGCGGACCGGCTTTTGTTTTGACACGACGGGAGAATGCAGCAGGAGGCGTCGGGTCGTTCTCCCCCCCGACTTGAAAAACGTTGAGTCACCTTCCGACCGGCGCAAACCGACCCGTGCAAACCGTGGTCAACCCTCAATGCATTTTAGAACACTTGAATTTACAATTCCTGAGCGCATATTTTCAGTCAGAGCGAGGTCGCCCTCGCGCACCAGAAAATCACGTCTTTCGCATGAGTCGAACCGGTGCAGCCTCGGGAATAATCTTCAACACGCGCCACCACCCCAGGTTTGCATCAATTGGAAACGGACCGCCTCAACAAGGAGGATTGTTGTGCCGGTCGTTGGGAGGGTTGCAATGACATTGCGTGCTATCAATTTCGCTGCCGGTCTATTTTTAACCGGAGCGTGCATTGCCGGGCCAGGTATGGCCGCCGACCCCATAACCGAGGCGGAAGCCGCGGCCATCGGGGTTGATGCCTACGTCTATCTTTATCCGCTGGTCACCATGGATGTGACCCGTGCGCAGGCGACAAATATCGAAGCGGGCAAGAAGATGGGCCGTGGACCGGCCAATGCGTTCACCAATGTACCGGAATTCCCAACTGCTGAATTTCGAGATGTCGTCCGACCGAACTTTGACACGCTCTATTCCGTTGCGTGGCTCGACATGACCAAGGAACCAGTCATCGTGTCGGCGCCTGATACCGACGGTCGCTACTACCTGCTGCCGATGCTCGACATGTGGAGTGACGTATTCGCCTCGCCCGGATGGCGGACGACCGGAACCGCGAAGGCGGATTTCGCGATTGTGCCGCCTGGATGGAGCGGCAAGGACCTGCCGGCCGGCGTACAGCGCATTGACGCACCGACGCCCTTCGTCTGGGTCATTGGGCGCACGAAAACGGATGGGCCGGCCGACTATGACGCGGTCCACAAGATCCAGGCAGGCTACAAGGTCACGCCGCTGTCGCAATGGGGGAAGGCGGCAGAACCGGTGAAGGTCACGATCGATCCCAAGATCGATATGACGACGCCTCCGAAGAAGACTGTCGACGGCATGACCGCGGCGGATTTCTTCGCCTATGCGTCCGAGGTCATGAAACATAATCCGCCTCACATCACCGACCAACCGATCATCGCGCTAATGAAACGGATCGGCATAGAGCCGGGAAAGAGCTTCGATAAGACCAAGATCGATCCAACCGTCGCCAAGGCATTGGAAGCGGTTCCCGCCAAAGCCCAGAAGCTGATGGACTGGAAAGTTCCGACGCTTGCCCGCGTCGCCAACAATTGGTCGATGAACACCGACACCATGGGCGTCTACGGCAATTACTACTTGAAGCGGGCGATCGTCGCGCAGCTCGGGCTGGGCGCAAACCTGCCAGAGGACGCGATCTATCCGCTCAACCTCGGCGACGAGAAGGGAAACCCGCTAAACGGAGCGAACAGCTACAAAATCCACTTCGACAAGGCGAACCTGCCACCGGTCAAAGCGTTCTGGTCCGTCACGCTCTACGATCCCGAGGGATTTCAAGTCGCCAACAGCCTGAACCGATTTGCCGTCAGCAGCTGGATGCCCTTCGCCTACAATGCGGACGGTTCTCTTGATCTCTACTTCCAGAACAAGAGCCCGGGCGAGGACAAGGAAGCGAACTGGCTACCGGCGCCTGCCGGGCCGTTCAACCTGACAATGCGCCTCTACGGACCGGAGAGCGAAGCCTTGACAGGAAAGTGGAACCCGCCGGTCGTCGAACTGGTGCCCGCGCTCCAACAGGTGACAGCACAGTAGCGATTGCGCGCGTGCCTCGAGCGATCCACATGGGTATACCCATTGGGTTGAGAGGGCCCTCGCGCGCTGGCGCGAGGCTGCTGGGAGGATCAAACCGACTTGGGCGCAGTCCGCCGCTTCTTGGCAGGGGCGGCGGCTGTTGGTGCTTCGGCTTCTTGCTGCAAGCGTAGCGCCCTGAGCTTCTCCGTCTTCTTTTCGCGAGCCGCGGCTTCTGCCGTGATGATTGCTTTCGCTGTCGTGTCAGTGGCAGCCGCCTTGTCGCGCGGGGAGAGCTTGGCCGGATTGAAGAGTTCGTCTTTTGAAGTCATCTGGTCTCTCTATCTAGACGGAGCTCGCCTCATGGTAGCTCAGCGAGCCGGACGGACTGCCTTCTTCGGAGCCGGAAGGAGACCTTCGCGCTGCAGCTTCTTGCGCGCCAGCTTGCGCTGACGGCGAACCGCTTCCGCCTTTTCGCGAACACGCTTCTCGGACGGCTTTTCATAAGCGCTACGCGCCTTGAACTCGCGGAACAGACCTTCGCGCTGCATCTTCTTCTTCAGGACGCGGAGTGCCTGGTCGACATTGTTATCTCGAACGAGAACCTGCAAATTCTTTCCTTTCGTGCGGCAAATCTGTTTGCCGGTTGGTCAGAGTGGAAGCTACTTCCGTACCCTGATGCTTGAAGTTTTCAACCAGGATCCGCCCTGGATATCCGCGTCGGCGTCAACTCTCGGCGTAGGGGATACCGACTGGTTCACGTCGATATCGCTCTCAAGAATCCGCCGATCGAAGTTTTCCGTCTCGAACCGGACCCGATACTGCGGGCGACTCCCGTCTGACGGTAGAACTACCGCGATCTTGCAGGTCCTGCGCGCCTCTTCGGTGCGAACGAGACCGTCTTTCAGAACGATAGTGTCGCCGACAGCGTATCTTGGCATTCGTGCCATTTGGTTCCACCGAACTGTCTTGAGCGTCAAAAACATAAAAGGCCGGGTTTGACCCCGACCTCCGCCATCAGGCTCTCAGCTGCCAGTACATCCGTGGTCAGCCGGGCCGAATGAGAATTAGGCTGCGCGCAGGTTGTCGGCAGAATTCTTGCCAGACTTCTTGTCGCGAACGAGATCATAGGTGATCTTCTGTCCATCGGACAGGCTTCCCAAGCCAGCGCGCTCAACAGCGGAAATGTGGACGAAAACGTCCGTGCTGCCGTCATCCGGCTGAATGAAGCCGAAGCCCTTGGTGCTGTTGAACCACTTAACGGTACCTGAATTCATAACGATCTCCTTTCATAGTCGTTACTGCCATGCGTTCATTCACAAGGCTAAGATCGATTTTGAGAGGAAATCTGACGGAGCTTGACGCTCTTTGACAAAGGTCACAACCAATAGTCGATTATCTACATATAGCGCAAACTACGAAATAAACAAGGCAAGGAAGCAGGCTATCGGGGTTTTGGGCAGTTCGCGCAACGCGGATCGACAGCACTCCGAAACACCCAGCTACGCTGAATGGCCCCATTGCGCTCCCATAAAAGCGCCTTCCCTGGGATAAGAAACCGTTTTTTGCGGCAAGAACGCCGGAACATATGGACTTCGCCCCACCGTTCTGCTATCCGCATCCTCAATCGCAAGGCTGCTGCCGCGCGAACTGTATATTTTTTGCCTCTGGCGCCGTGCTGACGCCGGCATCAACCAAACCAAAGGAACGTGATTCTCGTGCAGGTACTTGTCCGCGATAACAATGTCGATCAGGCTCTCCGCGCTCTCAAGAAGAAGATGCAGCGCGAAGGTATTTTCCGCGAAATGAAGATGCGCGACTACTACGAAAAGCCGTCGCAGAAGCGCGCTCGCGAAAAGGCCGAAGCCGTTCGCCGTGTTCGCAAGCTGGCTCGCAAGCGGGCACAGCGCGAAGGTCTCGTCGCACGCTAAGCGTAGCTGTCGTTATTTCGACGTTTTCAGATGCATGTTGGCGGGGGCGAACTATTCGCCACCGCCTTTTTATTGCTGCTGAAGCTTGCCCGTCCTTGAAGCGGACCGGCTGCACTGGGGGAAAACGAGCCCGCATGGCTGACATCACCAAGACCCGCTCTCTGCGTTCGCCGAAAATCGCCGTTCTACCGGTTTTCGCAATCGTCACCGCGCTAGGCCTTGCCGGCTGCACGACAGGCAGCACCTCGGATGCCGTCATCCGCATCGACAAGGCGCAGGGTTCGCAGGAAAACATCGCCTCGCTGACCTCAGTCATCAATGCCAATCCGCAGGATCCGGAAGGCTACAACGTCCGGGGCTCGGCCTACGGTCGCGGCGGCGACTTCCGCGCGGCGCTGAACGACTTCAACAAGGCCCTGCAGATCAACCCACGCTTCTATCAGGCCTACGCCAACCGCGCGCTGGTCTACCGCAACATGGGTCAGCAGCAGCAGGCGATCCAGGACTACAACAGCGCCCTGCAGATCAACCCGAACTACGACGTGGCGCTGATCGGCCGTGGCAATGTCTACCGCTCCGCTGGCCAGGACGATGCCGCCTACAACGACTTCAACAAGGCGATCCAGAACGGCACGACCGACGGCCGCGCCTATCACAATCGCGGTCTGATCTATCAGAAGCGCAATCAGCAGGATAAGGCGATCGACGACTTCTCGAAGGCGATCTCGCTCTCGCCGAATGCGCCTGAACCCTATAACGGCCGCGGCATTTCCTACATCGCGCTGAACGACGACGACAACGCATTTGCCGACTTCAATCACGCGATTGAGCTCAACGGCAACGTCGCCGAATCCTGGGCCAACCAGGCGCTGGTCTACGAGCGTCGTGGCGAAAAGGACAAGGCCGCCCGCTCCTACCGCCATGCAATCGGGCTCGACCCGAAGTACCAGCCGGCGAAGGACGGTCTTGCCCGCGTCGGCGCGGCGACCGGCTAAGGCATTACAGGCGACCTGCGCCAAACGGGCCGACGGTAACATCATCGCCGGCTCAGCGGCACCTGGTGCCGGCAGCACGCGGCTCGGCGTGGATCTTTCGCCGCCCCGGCCTTTTCCTCCCCCTCATCGCGATCGGGCCAGAACGGCTTGCGGTGCCGTGGCGCGCTCCGGAGTGAGCTTGGCGCCGTTTGTCAACCACTCGCCTCTTACGAGATTTTTATGAGCGATGCGGCCGCCGTTTTTCGTTCCCTTCCGCCTCGGAAGCTTCGTTTGACGCCACGGTTGAACAAAAATTTGCGAATTGCCGGACGACATGTTTTAGTGTGTTGCAAGCAGCATTACCTGTCCCTAACATTGCCGTGGGTTTCGATAGCAGGCTATCAGGAGAGCCGGGGGCGCGTTGAAGGCAATTGCGGTGGTCCAGATTTTTGCTTTCATGCCTGTAAACGGTTGGCGAACCGGTGATTTCCGCTGCATAAGTCAGCGGAGTACCGGCTCATGAAAGGCCGTTTCCGCTTCTTTCCGAAGGCGTCGATCGGGACCTACCTGATCGCGATGGCACTTGCGACGGCCTTGCCGATTTTCGCACTGGTGGCACTTCTGCTCGCGCAGCTGGAAGACAACCAGCGCTCAACTCTGAGGCGTGAAACGGCCCAGGATGCGACCGCTCTCGCCCGCTCCATCGATCGCCAGCTTCAGGACATGGCTACAACTTTAAGGTTGCTATCCAACTCGCCGGAACTGGAAAATAACGACTTCGCCTCCTTCCACGCTCGCACCGAGACGTCCCTGCGTACAGACAATCTCTACGTCATCGCCGTCGATGAAACCGGGCAACAGCTCTTGAACACCCGTCGGGACTATGGCGAACCGCTGGGCAAGGCCGGCAATCTCCCGTCCGTCGAGGCCGCGATCAAATCCGGCCGAATCGAAGCGTCCGATGTGTTCATGGGACGAACTAGCGGCGAGTTCGTCTACAACGTCACCATGCCGATGCAGGCCGGCAAGGTCAGGGCGCTGATCATAACACAGAACGCCGGAGACCTTGCGAAGCTGGTCACCACCGAAGGCCTGCCGAACGATTGGTCTGCGGCGGTCATTGATCAGAGTGGGCATGTGGTGGCTTCCGCCGGCGCCACGAATATTGGCTTCGGCCAACCTTTCAATCCAGACATCCTGCCTTCCCTGGTCAATTTCAGCGGCGTCTACGAGAACAAGCAGGTATTGCCGAACGCGATGCTCGGCTATGCGCAGATTCCGGGCTGGTCCTGGAAGACCGTGATATGGGGGCCTGTCGCCACGGCGCAGTCTTCTATCCTGACGACATGGCGCTTTCTGATCATCGGCGGCCTGGCGCTGATGCTTGTCGCGATCCTGGCCGCCTATATCGTTGCGCGTCAGGTGCGCACGACGATCCGCTCAATCGCCGACATGGCCATTCGGATGGGCGAAGGCCACATCGTGGCCCCCATCGAGACCAGCGTCATCGAAGCGAACCAAGTTGCGGTCGCGCTCTCCAACGCTTCTTTCGACCGGAGTCAGACGGAAGACCGCCTGCACTTCGTGATGAACGAACTCGTGCACCGCACCAAGAACCTGCTGACCCTGGTGCAAGCGATGATGCGCCAAGTCGCCAAGCGCGCGGACAGCGTGGAGGCATACCAGGCAGCGGTTGTCGATCGCCTCGAAGGCCTGTCCCGGTCGATCGACCTGCTCACAAGCGAGCAATGGGCCGGCGCATCGCTGCGCCGCGTGATCGACATCCACTTCAAGGGCTTTCCGCAGGCTGCCGAGCAGACCGAGATATCTGGCAAGGATTTTGTCCTCAAACCCGACGTGGTGCAAAATCTCGGTCTCGTCCTGCATGAACTTGCCACGAACTCGGTAAAGTATGGTGCCCTTTCCGTGCCGCATGGCCGCGTTCGGCTGGGCTGGCGGGATGCCCAGAACGAGGAGCGCAACGAACCTCTTGTTGTCTTCACGTGGGAGGAGCTTGACGGTCCGGTAGCGCGCGCTCCCGAGAATTCCGGCTTTGGGACGACCATCATCAAGAATCACGCCGCCGCCGCTTTTGCTGGGACCGTGGAAATCGACTTCCCGCCAGAAGGCTTTTACTGGGCGTTGACGGCTCCTCGTCGCAACCTCGAGCGTGCATAGCGCACGGAACAATTAACACTGGACCTTCGTTTCCGACAGGCTACTCGAAAGGAGAAGTCCATGTTCAGGGAAACGATGATGGCCGCGGCGGCCGCCGCAGTAGCCGCCATCGCAAACCCGGCAAGTGCCGCAAACTACATCACCCTCGGCCAGCTCGTCTGCGGATCGCAGGGTGGTCAGGGACTGATCGTCACCTCGCAGAAGAACCTGCTCTGCACCTTTACGCCTGCGGAGGGTGGCCCGAAGGTCGTCTATGCCGGAACGATCCAGAGGATTGGATGTCGGCCAGACCGGCAAGACTGTGATGATCTGGCAGGTTCTGGCCAAGACCGGAACCGACATTCCCGATTACGCGCTGGCCGGTGAGTATTACGGCGTAGGGGTCGATGCAAGCATCGGCGCCGGCGCTGGTGCCAAGGTCATCGCCGGCGGCACCAACCAATCCTTCATGCTCCAGCCGTTGAACGTTCAGGCTCAGGAAGGCCTGAATCTCGCGCTCGGCGTGGAGAAACTGACGCTGGCGCCGGCCGCCACCTGATCTCAGGTCGCGCCGAAGAGGAGAGAGGCACCCGCCTCTCTCCTTTCCGTGTCAAGCGGAACGATGCGTCAGCGCAAGAGCGCCGCCAAACAACATCATCATCGAGCCGCTGATCCGATTGACAAGGCGAACCGCCCAGGCATTGCGCATGACGCCACGCAGTCGCGAGCCGACGAAGGCATAAATGCTGATCGCCCCGACCTCCAAGACCAGGAAGATTGCTCCGAGCGTGAAGAAACTCTGCCAGTAGGCATTGCGTTCGACGAACTGCGGCAAGAAAGCCGTGAAGATCAGGATCGCCTTGGGGTTGCTCGACGCAACAAGAAACTCCTGCCGCACATACGCCCTGAACGTTGAAGGGTGATGGGCAGCCGCCAGTTCCGACACATCCACCTTCGCGCGGAACAGCTTGAAACCAATCCAGAGCAGATAAGCGACACCCAGCCACTTCACGATCGAGAAGGCCACGCCTGAAGCCATCAGGAGGGCGCCGAGACCGAAGGCCGTGATGGCGATCATGATCGCAAAGGCGACGATGCGGCCGGCGGAGGCTGCAATTGCCATGCCCATTCCTGCGCGCGCACCGATCGTCACCGAGAGCAGGTTGTTCGGACCAAACGCCATGTTCAGCGCAAAACAGGCGGGAACGTAGAGGAGCAGCGTTTCGAGGGACATGACATCACCGTGCAAAACAAAGGGCGCGGTCCAAGTCCGCGCCCTTGTAGTTTAATCGAGATCAAGCATGCTGGCGACGCTTCAGTGGCCGATCGCCTTGTTGATTTCTTCGGTGACCTTCTTGGCATCTCCGAGCAGCATCATCGTACCGTCCTTGTAGAACAGCGTATTGTCGATACCGGCGTAACCGGAGCCGAGCGAGCGCTTGACGAAGAGGCAGGTCTTGGCCTTGTCGACATCGAGGATCGGCATCCCGTAGATCGGCGAGGTCTTGTCATCGCGCGCCGCCGGATTGGTGACGTCGTTGGCGCCGATGACATAGGCCACGTCAGCCTGCGCGAACTCCGAGTTGATGTCCTCAAGCTCGAAGACCTCGTCATAGGGCACGTTCGCTTCAGCAAGCAGCACGTTCATGTGACCCGGCATACGGCCCGCGACCGGATGGATCGCGTATTTCACCTCGACGCCGTTCTTCTTGAGATTGTCGGCCATTTCGCGCAGCGCATGCTGCGCCTGCGCCACCGCCATGCCGTAACCCGGCACGATGATGACCTTCGAGGCATTTGCCATCAGGTAGGCGGCATCCTCGGCCGAACCGAGCTTGACCGTCTTGTCGGAATTATCCGCGCCGCCCGCGACCGTCTCGCCGCCGAAGCCGCCGAGGATGACGGAAACGAAGGAGCGGTTCATACCCTTGCACATGATGTAGGAGAGGATCGCACCGGACGAACCGACCAGCGCGCCGGTGATGATCAGCGCCAGATTGCCAAGCGTGAAGCCGATGCCGGCGGCGGCCCATCCCGAATAGGAATTGAGCATCGACACGACGACAGGCATGTCGGCGCCGCCGATGGGCACGATCAGCAGTACACCGAGTGCCAGTGACAGCGCGACGACCGCCCAGAAATCGAAATGGCTTTCCGTTGCGGCGAGGCCAATGATGAAGAGCACGATCAACACCAGCAGGGCGATGTTGATCAGGTGGCGGAAGGGCAGCAGGATCGGCTTGCCGGACATGCGCCCGTCGAGCTTGAGGAAAGCGATGATCGAGCCGGTGAAGGTCAGCGCGCCGATCGCAACGCCGAGCGCCATTTCGATCCGCGCCTCGGTGTGAATACCGCCGATATTGCCGATGCCGAAGGATGACGGCGTATACAGCGCCGCGGCCGCCACCAGCACGGCGGCAAGCCCCACCAGCGAGTGGAAACCGGCGACGAGCTGCGGCATCGAGGTCATCGGGATCACGCGGGCGATATAGGCGCCGGCGCCGCCGCCGATCGCAAGACCGAGGATGATCAGCACCAGCCCGCCGAACGAGGGTGTCGCCAGCGTCAACGTGGTGAGGATCGCGATCCCCATGCCGGTCATGCCGTAAAGATTGCCCTTGCGGCTGGTGGCCGGATGGGAAAGACCGCGCAATGCCAGGATGAAAAGCACGCCGGAAACAAGATAGAGAAAGGCTGCGATACTGTTCATGCGGTCCTCACTTGTCCTTCTTCTTGTACATCGCCAGCATGCGCTGGGTGACAAGGAAGCCGCCAAAGATGTTCACGGAGACGAGGACCAGGGCGATGAAGCCAAAGCCGGTCGCAAGCCCGCTGGTCGAAATGCCGACCGCCAAAAGCGCACCGACAACGATCACTGACGAGATCGCATTGGTCACCGCCATCAGCGGCGTATGCAGCGCCGGCGTCACCGACCAGACGACGTAATAGCCGACGAAGATCGCCAGCACAAAGATCGCGAACTGAAACACGAAGGGATCGATCGCACCGCCGGTTGCAGCACTTGCCGCCTCTGGAGCATGGGCGGCCGCCGCCGCCACGGCATTCACGGCCTGGTTCAACTGCTCCAGCGCCTTGTCCATTGCTTCACTGGCCATCAGTTATCCCCCTTCTTTGCGCCAAACGCCGGGTGCACGACATTGCCCGCATGTGTCAGCATCGTCGCCTTGATCAGTTCGTCCTCGAGATTGAGGGCGATCGATTTCGTTTCCTTGTTGACCATAGTCTCAAGGAAGGTGACGAGGTTCTTGGCGTAGAGCTGGGAGGCGCTGGCAGCGATCCTGCCGGCCATATTCGAAAAGCCGATGACGCGCACGCCGTCGACGTCGGCGACCTTGTTCGGCTTGACGCCTTCGATATTGCCGCCGCGCTCGACGGCAAGGTCGACCGCAACCGCACCCGGCTTCATCGATTTCAGCATCTCGCGCGAGACCAGCTTCGGAGCCGGACGCCCCGGGATCAGGGCCGTGGTGATGACGATGTCCTGCTTGGTGATATGATCGGCCACAAGGGCGGCCTGCTTCGCCTGGTATTCCTTGGACATTTCCTTGGCGTAACCGCCGGCCGTCTCGGCCGCCTTGAACTCTTCGTCCTCGACGGCGATGAACTTGGCGCCCAGAGAGGCAACCTGCTCCTTGGCCGCGGGGCGAACGTCGGTCGCCGACACCGCGGCGCCGAGACGACGCGCCGTGGCGATAGCCTGCAAGCCGGCAACACCAGCGCCCATGACAAAGACCTTGGCCGCGGGAACGGTGCCTGCCGCCGTCATCATCATCGGCATGGCACGGTCATAAACCGCAGCCGCTTCGATGACCGCCTGATAGCCTGCGAGGTTTGCCTGCGAGGAAAGAACGTCCATGGACTGCGCTCGGGTGATGCGCGGCATTAACTCCATGGCGAAACTGGAGAGCCCGGCCTTGGCCATGGCAGCGATCGCTTCGTCATTGCCGTAGGGATCCATGACCGCGATGACGACCGCGCCACTCTTGTAGCCGCCGATCTCCTCGTCCGACGGACGACGGACCTTCAATACCACATCCGCGGTCGCCGCCGCACCGATCGAGCCAATCCGCGCGCCGACCGCTTCGAATTCCGCATCCGGAACTTTCGACTTGGTGCCCGCTCCGGACTCGACGACGACGTCGAGTCCGAGCCCAATCATCTTCTTTACGGTCTCGACGGACGCAGCGACGCGCGTCTCATCCCCCGTGGTTTCCTTCGCCACAAAAACAATATTGCCCAACCGCCCCTCCTCCGGGTCAGCCAGCCTGCCGCAGGTCCCCCTGCTCAGCCCGAACATTTAGTCAAAGCTTGGAAAAGCGCCCTCCCCGCGCCGCGCTTAACGCAGCAGAACGAGGCCGGCGATGAAGACGATTAGCAGGACAACGAGGCCGCCGAGGAAGCCAGCACCGGTGAAGAAGCCAGCCGTCATGCCAAGCAGGAGAGCGACGAGAAACAGCGTGCCGTACTTAGCAGCGGCAAGGAACATGAGGTAGGTCTGCTCGTGTTCCTTATAATCCATCGGCGCGCCGACTTCTGCAGGTCCGGTGTGATGCTCAGCCATGAATATCGTCTCCCTCAAAATGCCTGGCCGGTTTGAGACACGGCCACGAATGCCATTATTTCCCAAGGCTTGCGCCTGGAAATTCCCTTGTCAGGCATTACACAAAGCCTGGGAAAAGCGCAATGCAGGAGAATGCCGCAGTTGGTGCGACACTCTCCATTTCGCGATGCATCGCAGATCAGAGGGGGAGATCCGTCCCAAGCTGACCGTTCGGCACGAAGCGAGCTGTGGGGATGATCGTGAGGGGCGGCAGCGTGTCCTCCGGAATGCGCGAGAACATCATGCGCTGTTCGCTGGCGCTGGAGATAAAGAACGGATAGCGCGTCAGCAGCTTGCGCCCCACTTCAATCACGTTCGTTGCCATCAACGTCATGTCGATTCCGTAGTTCTTTGCCAGCTGACCGGGCACGATCGTATCGGCATAGAAGACCCGCTTGTAGAAAGCGGCATGCGGAGGCCGGCAGAACTGAAGGACGCGGTCCGCGCGGAAGTATGCGGCCGCGACGATACTGGGTCTCAACGTCAGATAGGGAATCCAAGGCAGATCGGCGGTCAGATCAGGATCGGCGGCAAACCGCGCCGGATCGATCAGTGTCAGCCCGGCATCGAGCAGCGCGTCCATCGCCCACGGAAAGGCGCCCGCGGACTGGCTGACGCGATGCTCAGGTGTAACATAATGGAGCCGTATCGTGCTGACCAACTCGCCGTAATAATAGATACCGAAGACATGCGCGTGACTGTCGAAATCGGTCGCGTCCAACAGTCCCTTTGGAGCCAGTGCCAGCACGTCATGGGCCTTGTAAGCCTTGTAGCGCAGGCGCTCCACCTCGATCATGTCCTCGCTGCTTTCCATGCGGCGGTATTCAATATGATCTAGAATTCCAAGAAGCTTATTACTGAAATCGCTCGTTGTTACAGGAGTATCCACCATGGTTCCTCGGCTGATCGGTTAATAATTCATTAATCATCCGAAAAAACAGCCGACGGCAAGGAACCAACGATAATTTGCGTTATATTTGAATTGTTAAGGTTAACGGTGTTCGCCAGGGAACGGAGCGGCATGGGCCGCTTCCACAAGCTGAAAATTTGAGATTCAGGCTACCTTAGGGCGGCGGCGCGGGGTGGGGCCGCCCGCAAGGCTCTGCGAAAGGATCGCGATATTTTGCGCCGGAACGGCCGGCGAGAAAACATAGCCCTGCACGAGATCGGTCGCACGATACTTGTTGAGAAGGGCCAACTGCTCGGTCGTCTCTACACCTTCGGTGACGATCTTGAGGCCAAGTTCACGCGCCAGATTGACGGTACCGCGCAGCAGTTTGAGGCGGCGGTCGTCCTCGACGATGTTGCGCAGGAAGGACCGGTCGATCTTGACGATATCAAGCGGAAGCGTGTCGAGGTAACTGAGGCTCGAGAAACCAGTGCCGAAATCATCGATGGCGATCGTGATGCCGCGCGCCCGCAGGTCCGCCAGGATGGCGCGCACAGCGGCCGGCTCGTCGATCAAGCAACTCTCGGTGATTTCGAGATGCAGTCGCTCAGGCCCCAGACCCGAGGCGCTCAGTGCTTCGGAAACCACGGAAAGAATGTCTGCATCCCGCAGATCTCTGGCGGAAAGGTTCACCGAGACCGCGATATGCTCGGGCCAAGTCATACAATCTGCGCAGGCCTTCATCAGGATGAAGCGTGTGATGTCCGAGATGATGCCCATCTCTTCCGCCAGGCGGATGAACACGTCGGGCGGAATGGCACCCTTTTCCGGATGCACCCAGCGAGCAAGCGCTTCGGCGCATTCAATACGCGAGCCGTCGGCCTTGAACATCGGCTGGTAGGCAATGCTGAGCCCCTGCATCCCGACCGCTTCGCGCAGATCGGCCTTGAGCTTCTGCTGCTCGATGTAGCGGCCATCCATCTCGCGCTCGAAGCTTGCAATACCGCCGCGCTGTTTCGACTTGCTTTCGAACAATGCCAAGTCGGCTTTGATGCTCCACTCTTCCATCGCGAAGGCATCGCTTTCAAGAAGCGCAAAGCCACCGCTCAGCGAAACCAAGAAGGTCACGTCGTCGGCTTCGTAGTTGCCTTGGATCGCAGCATGCAAACGACGAACTTCGGCGTCCAGCGCTTCCATATCCTTCGCATGCGGGAAGAACAGGATGAACTGGTCACCCATCAGACGGCCGACGATGGCCTTGCGCGCCTGCTCCTCGATGCGGTTGGCGATAGCACAGAGAAGATGGTCGCCGGTGATATGGCCGCGCATGTCGTTGACGTGTTTGAACTCGTCGATATCAAGCACCATGAACGCAACAGGCCCGCGTTTTTTCGGGTGCTTGTTCAGATAGTCCTGCACGAGATGGCTGAAATACTCGCGGTTCGGCAACCCGGTCAGAGCATCGAATCGAACCATGTGCAAGATCTTCTGCTCTGCCTTCACGCGGCTGGACACGTCTTCGAAGATCAGCACCGCGCCGCCATCAGGCCGGCGGCTTGCGGAGAATTCAAGCGACAGATCCTCGGGAAAATGGATGAGCATGCGTGACAGCTTGCCATCGGCGACCTGGGTCATCTGGCGGAGGATGAGCTCCGGCTGCGTGGAATCCATAAAGCTGTAGCGGGCGCCGTAACGCAGGACCGCGCTGAGGTCGCGCTCCTTCAAGCGCTCGGGGTCGCCGATCTTCAGAAGTTCGCAGGCCTTGCGGTTGATCACCTGGATACGGTTTTCGGGATCGACCATGACGAGGCCATGCGGCATGTTATTGAGCGCTGTATCGAAACGGTCGGCGATCACGGTGATTTCCCGGCGCGCAATGACATTCTCGTAGAGAAACTCGCGCACCCCGTTGGCCATGGCCCGTGTCGTCAGCCAGAATGGGATGAGAAAAATCGACAGGATTCCACGATAGAAGTCCAGCGCCATCAGGCTGCAGATGATCATCGGCAGGCAACAAGAGAAGGTCTGCAGGTCGATCGCCATGCGCGAACCGTAGTTGCGGCCAACGACGGAAACCATGGTGGCCATGGTCACGGCAATGCAGGCGAGCTCCGCAAAACCATCGCCCAAGAAAAATATGGCATAACCGCTGGCAATGCCCAGGAGTGTCGTGGTGCCGGCAGCGCCGGCCACGAGAATTCGCTCCCAATGCTGTATTCCGGCGTACGAGAGTCTTTCTTTGTCGACGCGATCGAACTGCCAGAAGATCGCCATGCGTCCGCCGAACACAAGGACGAAGGCAGCGGCGAGGATGAGATACAGGAAAGACTGCGTCTTGGCGGCGATTGCGAGGCAAGTCGCCGCGTGAACGATAACACCGACGAGCAACGTCATGCGGTTCCCAGAAAGGGAACTCACAAACGACAGATACACATCCGTTGGAACCCTGCCCGGGTTATGTGGCTTCATCCATGCTTTTCCTGTGCGGCGAGACCTTACTGCGAACCCTTTAAAAATTGATTTCGTCCAAACCATAGATTTGGTTGAATTTTTTAAAACCATAACGCGAAAATCCTGGTTTCATAAAGGTTTGCGCAGCTACAAGGAGATCTTTGATTCCGGGCCTGCCATGCTCGATTGTCGGCAGTGCCAGGGAGTCGTCGGCAGTGCCTGCGGCGTGCGCTTCGCATAAGACTATATTCCAACACGCCCCCTTTAATCTTCCAATTTGAAACACCCTAGTCTACCAATCCAGAGAGGAGAACGTGTCGAAACAGGCACGATAAAAAGGGGGAAAGGCATGCCGGCTTTGCTGACGGTCAGCCGGCTGATCGATGCGGTCAGCCAATTCATGGGCAAACTGTCCGAATACATGGTGCTGCTCTGCTGCCTGATCAGCGCCGCCAATGCACTCATCCGTTACTCGTTCAACTATAGCTCCAACGGCTGGCTCGAGATCCAATGGTATCTCTTCGCCTTCATCGTTGTGCTCGGTGCAGCACACACGCTGCGTATGAACGAACATGTACGCGTCGACCTCATCTACGGCTCCGTTTCCGACAAAGCGAGGATCTGGATCGATATCATCGGTCTCATCGTCTTCCTGATCCCGGCCTGCATCTTCCTGACCTGGCTCTGCTGGCCCTTTTTTCTGTCCTCTTACCAACAGCATGAGATCTCTGCCAATGCCGGCGGCCTGATCCGCTGGCCGGTCAAGTTCATCCTCGTTCTCGGCTTCGGGCTGCTGTCGCTTCAGGGGATCTCCGAGTTGATCAAGCGGATCGCCGCCCTGACCGGCTACATCCTGATCGATACGAAATACGAAAAACCGCTGCAGTAAGCCGGACCGGAGGAACACCATTGTTTGATTTCGGCATTATTCCGCCGGCGATGTTCGTGGGCATGGTTCTATTCATGCTCTACGGCTTTCCGGTCGCCTTTTCGCTGGCTGCCGTCGGCCTGTTCTTCGGCATCATCGGCATCGCCACGGGACATTTCACCGAGGCCTTCCTGCAGGCCCTGCCGCTGCGCTTCTTCGGGATCGTTTCCAACGACCTGCTGCTCGCCATCCCCTTCTTCACCTTCATGGGCGCCATACTGGAGCGCTGCGGACTGGCTGAAGATCTGCTCGAGGGAACAGGCAAGCTGTTCGGCCGCGTTCCCGGCGGCCTTGCCTACGCGGTAATCCTCGTCGGCGCCGTGCTTGGCGCCATCACCGGCACCGTTGCCGCATCCGTCATCACCATGGGCGTCATCTCGCTGCCGATCATGCTGCGTTACGGCTACAGCCCGAGGCTGGCCACCGGCGTCATTGCCGCCTCCGGCACCATTACCCAGGTCATTCCGCCGTCCCTGGTGCTGGTCGTCCTTGCCGACCAGCTCGGCAAATCGGTCGGCGACATGTATCTTGGCGCCATCGGCCCCTCGATCCTGCAGGTCGCGATCTTCATGGGCTATATCCTGATCCTGTCGATCCTGAAGCCGGCCTCTATGCCGCCGCTGCCGAAAGAAGTGCGGGGCGACTTCAACTGGGCGCTGCTCCTGCGGGTTCTGTCCGGGATGATCCCGTCGATCGTGCTGATCTTCCTGGTTCTCGGCACGATCTTCATGGGGCTCGCAACCCCCACCGAAGCCGGTGCGCTCGGTGTTGTCGGCGCAATGGTGCTTGCCGCCATGCACCGCCGCCTCACCTGGCCGCTGATGCAGGAGGCCATGCGCTCCACCATGCACATCACCTCGATGGTGGTGATGATCCTGATCGGCTCGACCTGTTTCAGCCTGGTCTTCCAAGGCATGGACGGCTCGCGCTGGATCGAACACATGCTGTCGGGCATCCCCGGCGGCCCGGTAGGCTTCCTGATCTTCGTCAACATCTTCATCTTCGTGCTGGCCTTCTTCCTCGATTTCTTCGAGATCGCCTTTATCGTCATTCCGATGCTGGCGCCGGTCGCCTCAGCCCTCGGCATCGACCTGATCTGGTTCGGCGTGCTGATCTGCGTCAACATGCAGACGAGCTTCATGCACCCGCCCTTCGGCTTCGCGCTTTTCTACCTGCGCTCCATTGCCGATCGCAGCGTCAAGACGTCGGACATCTACATGGGCGCCCTGCCCTGGGTCTGCATGCAGCTGGTCCTCGTCGCGATCGTGATCTTCTGGCCACAATCGGTAACGTATTGGCTGGACAAGGGACCGAAAGTCGATCCGAACTCGATCAAGATCGAAGTGCCGGGCTTCGGCGGCAACGGCTTGTCGCTGCCCCCGCTGGGAACCCCGGGCGGCGGCCCACCGCAAATGCCCGGACTGAGCTTGCCGCCGATGAACGGCCTGCCCGGCCAGCCGCCCGCGCCGGCACCCGCAACGCCCGCGCCGCCTGCAACGGACCTCGGCCAGCCCCCGAAGATAAACTGACAACAAAAAGCCCCGGACCAAAATCCGGGGCTTTTTGTTTGTCCGAACTGGACTGTCGGTCAAATCTTGCCGGCGCGCTGCTGGATCATCATGAACGTGTCGAAGGTGTACTCCGACAGCTGCGCCCAGAGATACGCATCGCGCTTGAACGCGGTCTGATCCTCGTAGATCTTCTTGAAGTACGGGTTCGAGGCCGAAATCTCGGCGTAGATCCCGAGGGCAGCCTGGAAGCAGGCTTCCATGATTTCCTGGCTGAAGGGACGAAGCGTGGCGCCCTCCGCCACCAACTGCTTGAGTGCCGTGGGGTTCTTCACATCGTACTTTGCCATCATGTTTGTGTTGGCAAAGGCGCAGGCATCGGTCAGTGCCGCCTGATAGTGCTTAGGCAGGCTGTTCCACTTTTCGAGGTTGAAGAAGGCGTGGACCGTCGGGCCGCCTTCCCACCAGCCGGGGTAATAGTAATACTTCGCGACCTTGTGCAGGCCGAGCTTCAGGTCGTCATAGGGACCGACGAATTCTGAAGCGTCGATCGTGCCCTTTTCAAGGGCCGGATAAATATCGCCGCCGGCGATCTGCTGCGGAATGACGCCAACCTTGCTGATGACCTGGCCGGCAAGACCGGCAATACGCATCTTGACGCCCTTCAAGTCGTCAAGCGTATTGATCTCCTTCCGGAACCAGCCGCCCATCTGGGCGCCCGTGTTGCCGGCCGGCAGGCCATAAATGCCCTGCGTGGCGTAAAACTCATTCATCAGCGTGTTGCCGTTGCCTTCGTAGAACCAGGCATTGGTCAGGCGTCCGTTCAGACCGAATGGAATGGCAGTGCCGATCGCGTAAGTCGGATCCTTGCCAACAAAGTAATAGGAGCACGTGTGCGCGGCCTCGACCGTGCCGGCGCTGACGGCATCGGCGGCCTGCAGGCCCGGAATGATTTCGCCGGCCGCAAAAGGCTGAATGGTGAAGTTGCCGTCGGTTGCCGCGGCAAGGTGCTTGGCAATGTCATCCGCAGCGCCATAGATCGTATCGAGGCTCTTCGGGAACGACGACGTCATGCGCCACGAAATTTTAGGGTTCTCTTGTGCAATGGCGGGTGCTGCCAGTGCACCCGCAGCAGCAACGGCGCCGGCGCCGGCGGTTCCTGCCTTCTTCATGAATGAACGACGATCCATCAAAAACCTCCCGTATAGATGGCACTGCGAGGCGAACCCTCGTCTCTACCCGCAGCAATGGCGGGAAGCTAAGCACGGTGGCGACCGTGTTTCAAGCACTGTGCCATTAGTCTTTGGCATCACAACGGCAATATGGCGGCGAAGGGCATTTCCATGAGAATCAGCAGGTTAGCGGTAATTTGCCGGAGCCGCCGGCCACGACTGCCGTAATTCCGCCCGCGATTGCGCCGAGACGTTGACTTCCGGGCCGTTCTCGGCTCTCTCAATAGCCAATTCCATCTTCCGACCGGGGTTAAAATGACGAAGCCGATCGTCGCCGTTCCTGCCGATATCCGCACCTTCGACGGTGCCACATGGCACGCCGTCCAGCATCAGTATGTCCGCGCTGCGCTGAACGCCGCCGGTGTCATGGCCTTCATCATTCCGGCCTTCGAGGAAGGATACGGAACCGACGCGATTCTGGACCGCGTCGATGGCGTTCTCGTCTCCGGTTCGGCCAGCAACGTCCACCCGTCTTACTATGGGGCAACGGCGACCGATGCCGACGGGCCCTTCGATATCGCCCGTGACGCCACCGCTCTGCCGTTGATCCGCCGTGCCATCGACCGCGCCATTCCCTTGCTCGCAATCTGCCGCGGCATTCAGGAACTCAACGTCGCAATGGGCGGCACGCTTGCCAGCGAAATCCAGGACCAACCGGGCATATGGGATCATCGCACCCCGGCCGAGGTAGACCGTGACGGCAAGTACGCGATCCGCCAAAGCGTCTTCGTCAAGGAAGGTTCCTGCATCGCAGGTATCGTCGGCCCCGGCGAGATCAGGGTGAACTCACTGCATCGCCAGGCGATCGCCAAGACCGCGCCGCGCCTGCAGGTCGAGGCGGTCGCCGAGGACGGCACGATCGAGGCCGTGTCCGTGATCGATGCCCCGGCTTTTGCGGTCGGCGTCCAGTGGCACCCGGAGTACTGGGCCGAGACCGACAAGCCGTCCAACCAGATCTTCTCCGCTTTCGGCGATGCGGTCAGGGATTACGCGGCAGGCAAGGTCGCCAAGGCGGCGGAAAAAACCCCCGCCTGATTGGCCTGCCAGTTGCGCGGCCCTTTGTGGCTGCACGGTGAAAACCTACGATGACAGCGGCTTGCCCGCCTGTTCGCGAACCATGTATTCCGCATACCAGGTCGGCCAGTCTTCATCGCGCCTGCCGATGCGCTTCTCATGTTCTCCATGAGCGGCTTCCGCACGGCGCAAGGCGGCGGCGAGATCGCTGGCAGACGAATACATCGTTTCATCAGCATCTATGCGCCCAGGCAGTCGGGTCGTGATCTCCTGAAACAGCCAGCCGTTTCCATCCGGATCGCTGAATGAAGCAAACGAGCCGTAACTCTTGTGCTGGGGATGCGGACCTCTCACGCGTGCATTTTCGCCGGCATGATGGAAGACGCCACCGGCATCGTGGAAGACATCACTCAGCGCGACGCCGCGTTCGGCGAGCTCGGCACGAGCGGCTTCGACATCGGAAACGATCAGATGGAGGCCCTGCGCCGTGCCGGGCACGGCCGCCGTCACGTTCTTGCCGAAGATAATGGAGCAGGGCGAGCCCGGAGGCGTGAATTGAATGACCCTGAAGTCGTCGCCCGTGACGAAATCGGCATCCAGCCGCCAACCGAGATTGCTGTAAAACTGCTTGGCACGGTCGACGTCCGAGACCGGGACGACGATGACCTCGAGCTTCATGTCGGCCGTCCGCATTGCCGGGGTCCTGGCCGCAGTCTCGCTGTGCACAGAGGTATTGCCCATGTTCAGCTCCCTGGTTTGGATACTTCGAGATTGGCAATAAAACTTGGCGAGTGGATCACAGCGACCGCAGGCAGTCGAATCAATTTGTCCCATCCGAGCACGGCGGATAGGAGCTCCTGCGTTTACCTTCGCATCGCCCATCGCAGGCCGACGGCGACCGCCAGGCCCAGCAGCGGCCATATCGCCCAGAACACCCCGTGCCATGTCAGCAAGTTGATGATCACGATACCAATGCCGATGACGGCCAAGCCGGCAAGACGCTGGTCGAAGCGGCTCTGATTCCGGTTCCAGGCCATCGCAGCGACGAATGCAAGGCCGAGGAGCGGCCAGACGGCCCAGAACTCGCCCTGCCATGTCAAAAGATTGATCACAACCAACGCGATCGCGACAACCGCGAACACCCCGCCAATCTTCCGCACCTTCGGAGCAAGGGGGCGCCCCGGCCCAGGTGCCGCAGCCGCCGGCAACGGACGAGCCCGTGGTGCGGGCGTCGTGGACACGTCGTCTCCGATCCGCACAGCATAGCTCGGCACGGCCTCGCTAACGTTCTTCACCGTCAGTGGCCCGAGAAAATCGAAGCCGACGGCGACCTTGTTGCGGACCTGGTCGTAGACCGTGTTGGAGATCACGATGCCGCCCGCTGCTGCGGAAGCCTGAAGCCTGGCGGCGATATTGACGCCGTCGCCGTAGAGGTCGTCACCCTCGGCGATGACATCGCCGAGATTGATGCCGATCCGATAGAGCATGCGTCCTTCCGCCGGCCGGGCGGCGTTTATTCCGACGAGTTCGTTCTGGACATCGATGGCAGCGCGCACAGCTTCGACGACGCTCGGAAATTCCGCGATTAGGCCGTCGCCCCAGGTATTGATCACCCGACCGCCATGCGCGCCGATCAGCCGCGACATCGCATCGCGCGACCACTTCAGCATGGCAAGGGTACCCTCCTCGTCGGCGCCCATCAGCCGCGTATAGTCCTGGACATCGGCCGAGAAGATGGTCGTCAGCTTGCGTCGCATTTCATTCATCGGATTGCGATCCACCCTGGGTTTGGCAAGACAGTTTGCAGCAGCAGCCATCTGACAGGGAGATTTCCCCATTCGAAAGTTCTGCAATAGCTGACCACACTTTTCAACGCATACGCGAACAATGCCCTGGGCGCTTCCAGCAGAAAGATGCGCGTTGCGTGCGATCGAGTAAAACAAATCCGAATGCGCACCGCTGTCAGCAAGACCATGGAACCGCCAAGTCGCAGGAACGTTTCTTGCTCACATCGGGCGCTACCAGCATCCCGCTGGCACTCCTGAACAGGAGGTAACCATGAAAACGCTGATCGTCTCTGCCGGCCTGTTGGCTGCAACCGCCTTTGCGGCGTTTGCGGCGGAACCGGCCAAAATGGTCGATACGAAGATGGGCAAGATCCTGGCAAACGCCAAAGGCATGACGCTCTACACGTTCGACAAGGACGCCATGGGCAAATCGAACTGCGACGAGGCTTGCCTGAAGAAGTGGCCAGCCTTCCACACCGCCGCCAAGGCCAAGGCCGAAGGCGAATGG
The DNA here is from genome assembly GCF_000510625.1 of Rhizobium sp. IBUN. NCBI lineage: Bacteria > Pseudomonadati > Pseudomonadota > Alphaproteobacteria > Hyphomicrobiales > Rhizobiaceae > Rhizobium > Rhizobium sp. IBUN. The sequence continues at coordinate 137,155 of NZ_AZNV01000004.1, read as the reverse complement.
ACACTCGTCAAGGCGGCCGACGGCAAGGAAATGTGGGCATACGAAGGTAAGCCACTTTACACGTTCGCCGGAGACAAGAAGCCCGGCGATATGACAGGCGATGGCGTCGGCGGCGTCTGGCACGTCGCCAAGTAGCCAGGCACGGTAGACTGGGGTGAGGCCGACGGTTTGTCCGCGTGCGCGCCTCATCCCGGCCCGAGACTGAGACAATCAGCCCTTCGCTGGTGTTTCCGGAACTGGCGTCAGCGGCCGGCCCTTCCCGAACCACTCAACGAGATTGTCAACCACCAGATCCGCCATCGCATTGCGCGTCGGCACCGAGCCTGAGGCGAGGTGCGGCAGGAGCACGGCGTTCGGAAGATCGAGCAGCGAAGCCGGCACGTTCGGTTCGTTGTAGAAGACGTCGAGGCCGGCCGCGCCGATCGTTCCCGACTTCAGTGCCGCGGCAAGCGCTTCTTCGTCAACGGTCCACCCGCGCCCGACATTGATGAACACGCCGTCGGGGCCGAGCGCCGAAAGAATGTCGGCATTGATCGTCTTGTGCGTCTGCTGCGTCTTCGGGACGATGGAGATCAGCGTGTCGACGGCTTCCGCAAGGTCCTTCAGCGAGGGGTAGTAGCCATAGGGCGCGGTGGCATGGCGCGTGCGAGTATGATAGCTGATCTTCACCTTGAACGGTTCCAGGCGCTTGGCGATCTCCTGGCCGATGCGGCCAAGGCCATAGATCCCGACATGCCGCCCCTTCAGGGAGAAGCGCGACAGCGGATAGTTCTGCCCGGGCTTCCAGTTGCCGGCCCGCAGCCAGTTCTCGGCACGAGGAAGCTCTCGCACCGCGTTGAGGAGCAGTCCGATCGCCGTATCGGCGACCTCGTCGTTCAGCACATCGGGCGTGTTCGTGACGATGATACCCTTGGTTGCCGCATGCTTGGCATCGACGCCGTCATAGCCGACACCGAAGCTGGAGATCAGTTCGACCTTCGGAAGACTGTCGATTGCTGCCGAATCAAATGTGCCGGAAACGGCGACACCGCGAATCTTTCCAGCGGCCTCCGCGTCAAGCGTCGAGGGATTGGCTTCGACAACGTCGAAGCTCTCCTTCAGGCGTGTCAGGACGCGTTCGTGTATCTTCCCGGGAACGAGAACGGCGATGCGGGACATGGCACTTCCTCTTGGCTTGCTACGGGCGCGGTCGGTAGGGGCTGGTCGACTGGCGGATGCGCATCTCGGGCTTGATCAGATGGATGCCGTCGGGCTCGTGGCTGCCCGCCAGGCGATCGAGAAGCGCGCGGGCAGCAAGGCGTCCGACTTCCGCCTGGCCATTCCAGACGGTGGTCAGCGCCGGCATCGATATTGACGCTTCCTCGAGGTCGTCATAGCCGGTGACGGAAATGTCCTTGCCGGGAACGAGACCGGCGCGGGAAATGCCGTTCATCAGGCCGATCGCGACTAGATCGTTCCAGCAGACCGCCGCCGTCGGCTTTTGCGGCAGCGACAGGAAATGCACCGCCGCTTCGAAACCACCCTGCATCGAGCGCGGACCGGGAATGCGTAGACCCGGATCAACGTCGATGCCGGCCTTGCGCAGCGCATTGACGTAGCCCTGATAGCGATCGCGTCCCGTCGACGTCTGGTCGGTACCGCCGATCATGGCGATCGAGCGATGGCCAAGGCCGATCAAATGGTTGGTGGCGAGCGAAATGCCGTAGCTGTCGTCGCCGCGATAGGTCGGAAGGTCCAATCCGTCCAGCGAGCGGGCCACCAGGATCGCCGGCATGCCGTTGTCTTCCGCAAGCTGCATATCCTCCGGCGGCGTACCGATCGCCGGGGACATTATGACACCGTCCCCACCGAGCTGCAGCAGCGTTTCGATGAAGGTGCGCTGCTTTTCGACGGAGTCGTAATGGTTCGACAGAATGAAGGTGTGCCGACTGCGATCGAGCTCGCTTTCGATCGCCTTCAGGATTTCGCCATAGAACGGGTTCATGATGTCGTGGACGACGACACCGATGATGCCAGAGCGGGACGTACGCAGGCTGGCGGCGCGGCGGTTATAGATATAGCCGAGTGCGCGGGCCTGTTCCTTGATTTTGTCCCGGGTGGCGCCAGCCACGAGCGGGCTGTCACGTAAGGCAAGAGATACGGTTGCTGTGGAAATGCCGAGCGTTTCGGCGATCGTCGAAAGCTTTATCTTTTGAGCCACGTGTCCTCCCCAGGCAACGCGCGGTTGTCCTTGCGCCCAACCATTTCAAGAGTCGAGCACTATTAAAATGTTTAATTAAAAGATTAAACGCAACGAAGCAATTCGTAATTTCACAAATCTGTCAGATTTCCTCAGGCTCATCGAGAGGGATGGCGGCGGACTGCAGGTTGCCGTCGATTGCCCTCAAGAGACGGACAAGATTGCGAATTTCCTTCTCGGAGAACTCCTGGGTGGCCATGCTGTCGCACGCCGAGGACGCCATTTCGATTGCCTTGACGCTGCCGCGACCGAGTTCAGTTAGATAGACCTTGGTCAGGCGGGCATCGTCGGCATCCGGCTTGCGTTCGAGGAAGCCTTGGGCTTCCATGCGCCCGATCGTGCGCGTCATGGTTGGCGCCTTGACGCCGAGCTTCTGTGCCAACCCGCCTGCCGTCATCCCGTCGGTTTCCGCGAGCAGCAAAATCACGCCGTCCTGGCCGGCATAGAGACCGCTTTCAAGCAGGTTGCGAGACAGCACGGTGCGCATCGAGCGGGCCGCCTGTGTCAAAGCCGGCGAAAGATCTACAACCGTATATTCGGTCTGGTCCTTCTTCTTGGATTTCTGCTTCTTACCGTCCTTGTGCTTCTTCCCCATCGCGATTCCTTTGACTTTGCCGTGTTGCGCATCCCTCGCCTTGCAAGGGAGCCGGAACATTCATAATCATCTCCCCTAAATCGATTTTGGTTTAAGGGCTTATGCGATAAGCATTGAGAACGCTGCGCTATCACATTGCGCATCATCTCGTCATAAACAAGAGGGCTTAGCCGGATGAATGTGCCTTCTCGCGACTTCGAACACAACGATCCGAATCTCTCCCCCTCGGACCGCAGTCGGTGGATCGCAATCCTGCCGCTTGGCGCCCACGAGCAGCACGGACCTCACCTGCCCTTCGACACCGACGCATTGATTGCAGCCGGAATCGTTGCCCGGCTCAAGGCTGCAATTCCCGCCGCCTCGCCGGTCACGTTTCTGCCGACAGAAACAGTCGGCTATTCGATCGAGCACATGGACGTGAAGGGTACGCAAACGCTGACATATGGAGAGGCCATCCAACGCTGGCTCGGCATTGCCCGGAGGCTCTCGGACATGGGCATTCGCAAGTTGGTGATGTTGAATGCCCATGGCGGCAACTCACCGCTGATGACGATCGTTGCGACGGAGGCCCGCGTCCGGTTCAACATGCTCGCCGTCGCCACGAGTTGGACGCGCTTCGGCGTTCCCGCCGATGTCATCTCGCCCGAGGCAAAGGCGATCGACATCCACGGCGGCGACATCGAGACGTCGGTGATGCTGGCGCTTCACCCGGATAAGGTCGACATGACCAAGGCTGCAGACTTCCCGTCCCGACAGTCGGATTTCGCTGCCCGCTTCAAGCATCTGCGTGCCTATGGCCCGCACGCCTTCGGATGGAAAATGTCTGACCTTAGCCCATCGGGCGTGGCGGGCAACGCGTCGCTGGCGACGGCGGAGAAGGGCGAGGCGCTGATTGCGCAGTCCGTGAGGGGGCTAGCCGAACTGCTGCAGGACGTCGATGCATTCGACGCGGCGGAGCTCGATTGAAACCATCGCCGGTGCGATGTGATCTTATAACATACAAAACCCTTTGAACTGCCGCCCGCAACTCCTTATATGAGACCGACGAATTTTCAGCCCCGCCCCCGGGCGTGCCATCTCTCGAGGTTCTTATGACCGACGCGATCCCCACCCAGCAGAAGCCTATCCCCGTTACCGTTCTCACCGGCTACCTCGGCGCCGGCAAGACGACCTTGCTCAACCGCATCCTGTCGGAGAACCACGGCAAGAAGTATGCGGTCATCGTCAACGAGTTCGGCGAGATCGGCATCGACAATGACCTCATTGTCGAATCCGACGAAGAGATCTACGAGATGAACAATGGCTGCGTCTGTTGCACCGTGCGCGGCGACCTGATCCGCGTTGTCGAAGGCCTGATGCGCCGCCCCGGCCGTTTCGACGGCATCATCGTTGAAACGACGGGCCTTGCAGATCCTGTGCCGGTCGCCCAGACCTTCTTCATGGATGACGACGTGCGCGCCAAGACGGAACTCGACGCCGTTGTCGCTCTCGTCGACGCCAAGCATCTGCCGCTGCGCCTGAAGGACAGCCGCGAGGCCGAAGACCAGATCGCCTTTGCCGACGTCGTCCTGATTAACAAGACCGACCTCGTCACCCCGGAAGAGCTGGCGCAGATCGAGGATATCGTTCACGCCATCAATCCCTCGGCCCGCGTCTACAAGACCAGCCGCTCGGGCGTCGATCTGGCCCGCGTTCTCGATCAGGGGGCTTTCAACCTGGAACGCGCGCTGGAGAACGATCCGCACTTTCTTGATCATGACCATGACGATCACGTCTGCGGTCCGGATTGCGACCACGACCACCATCATCATCATGCGCATGATCACGACCACGATCATGACCATCACCACCATGACCATGACCATGATCATGATCATGATCATGATCATGACCACCATCATCATGGCGCCATGTCGCCGATCCATGACGTGACGGTGCAGTCGGTCTCGCTGCGTGGCGGCGAAATGAACCCGGAACGCTTCTTCCCCTGGATCCAGAAGATCACGCAGACTCAGGGGCCGAATATCCTGCGCCTCAAGGGCATCATCGCCTTTAAGGACGATCCCGAACGCTACGTCGTTCAGGGTGTCCACATGATCATCGAAGGTGACCACCAGCGCCCCTGGAAGGACGGCGAGAAGCATGAGACCCGTCTTGTCTTCATCGGCCGCGAACTTGATCACGAAAAGCTCGAAGCTTCCTTCAAGGCATGCGAGGCGGCGGCCTGATGCCCACAGTTGCCCCGTTTGATCTCGACGGCCATATCCTGGCCGTCGAATTTTTAGGTGACACCCCCTTCTTCGCCAATGCCGCTGGCACCATCCACCGCCTCGACGGCGGCGAGAAGGTGACCGAGGCCCATCAGGGCATGCTGAGCTGCATCCACGACCCGTATAGCGGAAGCCTGATTTCCGGCGGTGAGGACGGCAAGGTGCTGCGCATCGGAGCCGATGCCGGGGTGACCGAGCTTGCAAACGCGCCGCGCAAATGGATTTCCCAGCTTGCCGCCGGCCCGCAGGGCGCCGTCGCCTACTCCTACGGCAAGAGCGCTCTCGTGCGCCTCGCCGACGGCACGACCAAGGAATTTACCGAAGAGCGGACCGTCGAAGGCCTCGCCTTCGCGCCCAAGGGCATGCGCATTGCCGCCGCGCGCTACAACGGCGTGTCGCTGCATTGGGTCGGCACCGCTGCCAAGCCGGTCGACCTCGAATGGAAGGGCGCCCATACCGGCGTCACCTTCTCGCCTGACGGCAACTTCCTCGTCACGACGATGCAGGAGAATGCACTGCACGGATGGAAGCTCGACAGCAAGGCGGGCGCTGAAGCCCGGCACATGCGCATGACCGGCTACCCCGCCAAGGTGAAGTCTCTCTCGTGGTCCGCGAAGGGCAAGTGGCTTGCCTCGTCAGGTGCGCCGGCTGCGATCGTCTGGCCATTCCAGGGCAAAGACGGCCCGATGGGCAAAGCGCCGCTCGAGCTCGGCACCCGCGCCAACATCATGGCGACCTCAGTGAAGTTCCACCCTGTCGAAGACATCCTGGCGATCGGCTTCATCGACGGCATGATCCTCGCCGTCCGCATTGCCGACAGCAAGGAAGCGCTGCTGCGCCGACCCGGCAAAGGCGCGATCACGTCGATGAGCTGGAGCAAGAACGGCAAGCTGCTGGCCTTCGCTTCCGAAGCCGGCGATTGCGGTGTCGTCGATATCGCAGCCTAAGCTTTTGCGCGGCTGTATTATCAGGACAGCCGCGCCGCCTCGATAATCTCCGCAAGAACACCATGCAGCGCATCGCGGTAGCCGGTGCGCGCCGATGGGCCGCTCTCGTCCGATGTCATGACAACAGTCATGCCGAGCGAGGGGACGATGTAGAGCATCTGGCCGCCATATCCCCAGGCAAAATGGACCTCCTCGCCGCCAATCTGTCGCGAGAACCAGCCGTAGCCATAATCGTCGCCGGAGAAGCGCGAATTGGTGCGGTGCTGCCACGATTGCGCGATCCAGTCCGCAGGCACGACCTGCGTACCATCCGCAGCCTTGCCGCCGTTGCGATAGAGTTCGCCGAAAGCCAGCAGCGAGCGGGCCGTCATCGCCATCTGGTTCCCGCCGAGATAGATGCCCTGCGGATCGCGCTCCCAGGCGCCGATCCTAAAGCCGCTAACGGGTGCCAGCCATTCGCGGGCGAGCGCCAGCGTCGACCTCCCGCTGACCTTCGTCAGGATCGCCGAGAGAAGGTGCGTGGAGGCGGTCGAATAGAGCATTTGACCGCCAGGCGCGTCGTCGAAAGGTTGGGCAAGGGCAAAACGCACCCAGTTGCGCGAGGCAACCCAGCGCCCGTAATTGGGACCAGACAGGCGACCAAGCCCCGCCTGCATCGAAAGTAGGTTGCCGATGGTGATCTCGTTAAGCCGCGGATCGGGATCGGCAGGCAGATCAGCTTTCAGGATCGGAGCGATCCGTTGGTCGGGGCTTTCCAGCAGTTTCTTTTCGATGGCGATGCCGACGAGGCATGAAATGATCGATTTGGAAGCGGACTTGATGTTGACTGACTCAGTCGCGGCGTGGTCGCCGTAGCCCTGTTCCGCCACCGTCCGCCCATCCCTGGCGACGATCACGGTTCTCAGCGGCTTCAACTCCACGCGTGAGGACAAGCTCTCGAGCAAAACTGCCGTCCGGCCGTTCTCCGGCTGTGCAACGGCAGCGAGCGGCGACAGCAGGAAAGCGACGAGCAAAGCGAGGCGCGTGATCATTTCGCTGAGCTAGCGTAGGCAGAATGCATAATCATCGTCCGCCCGATGCGGCTCACGCGGACGTGAAAATTTATGATCGGCGGGGACGCGTCTGATGAACACGACCACAGGCGTAGGCCGCCATCCCGCAGGCAGCCCAAGGCGCCGCGCGAAGCCATGCTTCGTGACGGTTTTCCCGATAGGAGTGGGCAGGCGATTTGGGGTAGCGGAATGGGATGTCAGGCTGCATCGCCTGCCCGATTGCGGCGAGCTTTCCGGCTTCTCAAGTTCGACAGGAGCGTCTCCCGATCCCGATTCCCCGATGGATCTTCAACCCTGACGGTATCCGACCCAGCCTCGGCAACCATCATCGAGCGCCGAAATATGAACGGAAGGCGGACCGGTTCATGAACCCGGCTCCCTGCCAGATGACGAGGAGATTATAGGGCGACCACGCGCCAGCGAGGAAAACCAATGCCCAAACTTTCATCTATATGCTTGAAATAATTGCAAATTCGTGAGAACAAATCAGGAATTTCGCCCACTTTGGGGCGAAACTCAGGTGTTGCTAAAATATCATTAATTTTTGCTCTCACAGTTTTTTGTTCATCTGGCGTTCAGAAAACTCTTTGGAAAGCCACTTTTTGAGCCCACATTGAACTCCTGAGAATAGGAGTGCATGAATGATTCTAAGGGCCACTGCCGCAGCGACTATATTCGCGGTTTATGCTTTCACGATGTTCTTCATCGCCGCTATACCTGAAAATGTCGTTCAGACTGCCGGAACTCAATTGGTCGACACAAGCGTCGTCAAATAATTGAAGCCTGAGGGGGCACGCAGTCATAAAAGTTTAGGCTAAGCGTTCGTCCGGTTTTCCGGCGCCTCCTAAACTTGATTTCCGAAAAACGAGAAAACAAAAGGCCCCTCCCCATCAGGGGAGAGGCCTTGCCGATCACGCCGCCCTGCGGACCGGGGCGCTTGCCAGCATCCGCCCCGAGGGGACGATCATGCCGGCCGCACCGTCAAGCCATCCCTCGATGAGCTCCAGCGCCAGGAAGCGCGAGCGTTCGAAGGGACCCGGCATGACGAGATGTTGAGCCTTCCCGGAAAAAAAACCGAAACGCTCGTAGTAAGGGGCATCGCCGACGAGCAGGATCGCGCCATGCCCATGGTTCTTCGCTTCCAGCATGGCGGCGCGCATCAGCGCCGAACCGACGCCCTTGCCCTCGAAGCTCGCATCAACCGCCAGCGGCCCGAGCAGCAGCGCGTTGATCGGCGTGCCTTCGGCGTTGACGCCGGCCTCGACGTTCCACAGGCGCACGGTGCCGATGACATGGCCGTCGCGATCGCGTGCAACCAGCGCCAGGCCTTCAGCCGGCACACGGCCACGGCGGATCTTTTCCGACGACTTCTTGCGGCGGTTCGCGCCCATGGCACGATCCAGCAGGTTTTCGCGAGCCACGACGTCGCCAGCGTTCTCGGCGTCGATGGTAAAGACAGAAGGCGCAAAAAATGCGCGGACAGAATCAAGAACAGCGGCCATCGTGGCCTCCCGTACCCAAAACCGATATCAGCGGCGATTGATATGAATTGTGAGAATGCCGCCCCGGCTGGCTACGGGGCTGGCAATATTAGATGACGTAGGCCTTCAACGGCTCGAAGCCGTTGAACGCGACCGCCGAGTAGGTGGTTGTGTAGGCCCCGGTGCCTTCGATCAGGATCTCGTCGCCAATCGAAAGGGAGATCGGCAGCGGATAAAGATTCTTTTCGTAGAGCACGTCTGCGGAATCGCAGGTCGGGCCGGCAATCACGCAAGGCTCCATTTCGTCGCCGTCGCGCTCGGTCCGGATCGGGTAACGAATGGCTTCGTCCATCGTCTCGGCGAGACCGCCGAACTTGCCGATGTCGAGGAACACCCAGCGGGCTGCGTCGTTGTCCGACTTCTTCGAGATCAGCACGACCTCAGTCTTGATGACACCGGCGTTGCCGACCATGCCACGGCCCGGCTCGATGATCGTCTTCGGCAGGTTGTTGCCGAAGTGGTCACGTAGGCTCTGGTAGATCGCACGACCGTAAGCTTCCGCCGACGGAACATCACGCAGATACTTGGTCGGGAAGCCGCCGCCCATGTTGACCATCTGCAGGTGGATGCCCTGCTTGGCCAGCTGAACGAAGACGCGCTTGGCGTCGGCGAGAGCCGAATCCCAGGCATCGACCTTGGTCATCTGCGAACCGACGTGGAACGACACACCGTAGGACTCGAGGCCGAGCTGATGCGCGTAGACGAGAACGTCCACAGCCATCTGCGGGACGCAGCCGAACTTGCGCGACAGCGGCCATTCAGCACCTTCACCATCCGTCAGGACGCGGCAGAACACGCGGGCGCCGGGAGCGGCACGCGAGATCTTCTCGACTTCCTCGTGGCTGTCGACCGCAAAGAGGCTGACGCCGAGCGCATGCGCGCGGGCAACGTCGCGTTCCTTCTTGATCGTGTTGCCGAAGGAAATACGGGCAGCGGTTGCACCGGCATTGAGCGCCATTTCGATTTCAGCGACTGACGCGCAATCGAAGCTCGAGCCCATGTCGGCGAGCAGCTTCAGGACTTCCGGAGCCGGGTTTGCCTTGACGGCGTAGTAGATCGCGCTGTCCGGCATGGCGTGACGGAAAGCAGAGAAATTATCGCGCACGACGTCGAGGTCAACCACGAGGCAGGGACCGTCGGGACGTCGGGTTGCGAGAAAGTCGCGGATGCGCTGGGTGGTCATATCGATTCCCTCTTCCAATTCCAGAGCTCCGGAAAACCGGAGGACAAAGGGCAATCAATCGCTCGCATAGGAACCAGCCGGTGGAGACCCCGGAACCTTAGCAAGCGCTTGATAGCGCAAATGATGGATCAACGCCGCGAAAGCGACATGGATCCGGCTTTGTCTGCCATGGATTGGAGGGAGTTCCCTACCGCACTTCCGGCAATGAAGGTGTGCCTCTTCAGTAACCCCCGCTGATGGAAAGCAGGGAGAGAACAAAAAGGCCCGCACCGTCGTTGCTTCAGGCGTCCTCGCATTTTCCGGTTGGCCAGAATAGCGACTGGAGGGGTTAATTCCAGGTACCTTACCGATTTCCTCACCAATTCGAGGGTTCGGCGGACACCCATGGGCACGTGCGACTTTGGGCTGACCACGAGATAGGAATATTCGCCGTCATAATCAAGCGGTTTTTTCGCATCTCCCGGCAGAAAATATTTGAACAATACACCGCAATTTGTTCAACGTGGTAAAACGGCCCGCAACCGACTGATTTGAATGGTGGTTCTGCGCTTTTTCAGGAGATCGTCATGGACACCCTCACCCGCATCCGCGCCTTCATCGATGTCGTTGAAGCAGAAGGCTTTTCGGCTGCGGCGAGGCGCACCGGCCGCTCCAAGGCGCTTTTGTCGAAATATGTGCGTGAATTGGAGGACGAACTCGGCGCCCTGCTGCTGAACCGGACGACCCGCCAATTCTCCATGACCGAGGCCGGCCATACCTACTACCGCACGGCATCCGACATCCTGAAGGAGATCGACAACCTCGCCGATCTCGTGCGCGAGAATAACGCCCAACTGAAGGGCCGACTGAAGGTCTCGGTGCCACGCACCTTCGTCGATGCCGAGGTCGGCCAGTCGCTGATCGACTTCGCCAAGGAAAACCCGGATCTCGCGCTGGAGATCGCCGCGGACGACCGATTCGTCGATCTCATCGAAGAAGGCTTCGATGTCGCCATTCGCGTGACCAAGCTCGAGGACTCCGGCATGATCGCCCGCAAGATCTCGGATTTCCGCGTCCATCTTTGCGCGACACCCGACTTCGTGGAGCGCCATCCGGATCTTGCCCACCCATCGGATCTGTCGAACGTCCCCTTCATCGTCGACACCAACTCGCGCAGCCAGGGCAGCATTCGCTTCTACAATCCGGACAGCACATCTTTTGCCGTTGCGGTGACAGGCCCCATGGAGGTCAACAGCCCACATGCGACGCTGCGCGCCGCACTGTCAGGCATCGGCGTCGCGCTGATTCCCGATTTCATCGCCCGCAAGCCGATCGAGAGCGGCGAGCTGGTGACGCTGTTCAACGATTACATTCCGACCGATCGCGGTATCTATGCCGTCTACCCCCATCGCCGCTACTTGCCGGCCAAGGTCCGCATCTTCGTCGACTACCTTCACAATTGGTTCAAGAAGCATTCCTGACCGCTTCCCGTCTGGGGCCGGTCCCAATTCCGTCCCATTTACTGGCGAGGAATCAGGTGAGTTTGGGATCCCGCAGTAAGAGCACGCATGAAGAAATCGACATTCCTGATGGCGTCGCTCCTGTCGCTTTTGCCAGCTGCAGCCTTTGCACACCCGCATGTGTTTGTCGAAGCGCGGCTGGAGGTCGTCGCCGATGACGACGGCAACGTTGCTGAACTGCGCAACGTCTGGCGCTTCGACGAGGTCTTCTCGTCGTCCGTCGTGATGGATTTCGACAAGAACACCGATCTGAAGCTGGACCCGAACGAGCTGGCCGAGGTCGGCAAGACCGTGCGGGATTCGCTGGTCGACTACGACTACTACATGAACCTTACGATGAACGGTAAGAATATCAAGGTCGAGAAGCCCGACCTGATCCATGTGGACTACAAACAGGGTCAGTTGCTGATGTTCTTCGCCGTCAAGCCGGCAGAAAAGATGCCGCTCAAGGGAGGCCTTACCTTCGGTGTCTACGACCCGACGCTCTACACCTCGATCGACTTCCCGACCGACAACGAGCTGGTTCTGGTCGGCGACGGGTTCAAAAGTTGCAAGCACCAGGTCGTCCGTCCCGATGCCGACCAGGTGATCGCCGAGAACAAGCAGTCCTTGACCGACGCTTTCTTCAACGACCCGACGGGGACGAACATGTCGAAGCTCTTCGCGACGCGACTGGATCTCACATGCTGAGACACCGGCTTCGGCCGATTGCGCTCGGCGCCGCATTCGTGCTGGTCGCGGGCATGGCCGTTGCGCATGCGCAGTCGCCGCTCGGCATCGGCACATCGGAACCGAGCTTCCAGCCGACGGGCGGCCCGCTTGCTCCCCTCCTCCTCTATGTCAATGCACAGCAGCAGGCCTTCTATCGTGCCCTGACGGGTGCGCTGCGAGCCATGCGTGCGGATTCCTGGCATCTCTGGGCGCTGATCGGACTCTCCTTCGCCTATGGCGTCTTTCACGCCGCCGGCCCCGGGCACGGCAAGGCTGTTATCTCCTCCTACATGATCGCCAATGAGATCGAGCTGAAACGCGGCGTATCCATCTCCTTCGTCTCCGCCTTCCTCCAGGGATTTGTCGCAATCGCACTTGTCGGCGGCGCATGGCTGGTGCTGCGCGGCACCGGCATAACCCTGACGGCCGCGACGCAGGCGATGGAGATCGCCAGCTTCATCCTGGTCATCCTCTTCGGTTGCTGGCTGTTGTTCCGCAAGCTGCGGGGGATCATTGCAGGCATGCCACGCCGTGAGGTCATGGCAACGTCGTCTGGCCCCGTCAGCATGATGCTGGACTGGCAGGACAATGCAGCGCAGAAGCAAGGTTCGAGCTTCGCCTTCGGTGAAGCACAGGCGCTCAGAGCCGGGCACAAGTTCATTGCCGGCATGGCCTGCGAGACCTGCGGCCAATCGCACATGCCCGATCCGTCCCTGCTCAAGGCCGAGAAGTTCAATGTCCGCGAAGCCTGGTCGGCCATCATCGCCGTTGGCTTACGCCCCTGCTCCGGCGCGCTGCTGGTCATGACATTCTCGCTGCTGAACGGCCTCTATCTCGGCGGCGTGCTATCGGTGATCGCGATGTCGCTTGGCACCGCGATAACGGTCGCGATGCTGGCAACGCTCGCGGTCACTGCCAAGGGCACTGCGATGCGCCTCGCCGGGCGCGGCTCAGCCGCGTCGGTGTGGATTGGGAATACGATCGAAATCCTAGGCGCCCTGCTGGTGATTGCCATGGGCGCACTGCTGCTCGGCGCCTCGCTACAGGGCTAGAGCCTACGGCGCTATTTACCGCGCTGGCGCTGATATCGCGCCCTCAGCCAGAAGACGACGAAAAAAGCCAGAACCAGGCACGCGCCGACACCAGCCGCCAGATACGGCGAGTAGCTGCCAAGTGCGAGAATGACGGCCGGCATGAAATAGAGCACGAGGCCGGCGGCCATAAGGATGATGGCCGCCGCAATTGCCTGCGAGCGGCCTTCCGATCTCGGATCCGTCACTCTGCCGATTCCTTGGTCAGCTCGGCGCGGATTTCCTCCAGCCGCCGCTTCTGCTTGCCGTCTGCATCAAAATTGCTGGGAGACAGCCAGGCCTCGAACGCTGCGTTGAGGACAGGCCATTCGGAATCGAGCATCGAAAACCAGGCCGTATCGCGATTGCGGCCCTTGGAAATCATGTGCTGGCGGAACACGCCTTCGTAGGTGAAACCGTAGCGGGCCGCCGTCGTCTTGCTCGCCTCGTTCAGATTGTCGCATTTCCACTCGTAGCGCCGGTAACCGAGATCCTCGAAGACATGCTTGGCCATCAGATAGTGAACTTCGGTGGAGAGCGGCGAGCGCTTCATGTCGGCACCGTGCGCGACGCCGCCGACCTCGACCACGCCATTGGCCGGATCGGCCCGCATGTAGTTCGCCATGCCGACGATCTTGCCGGAGCTGTTGTCTCGGAAGACATGCGTCAGCCAACCCGATTTGGCGACCGACTGAAGCCAGGCGGCGAAGTCCTCGGTACCTGTAAAATCGGGCTGCGAGAAGTAGCGCAGCAAGGGATTGATGGCCATGCCGCCAAGTCCGTCCCACAACGCCTGCAGATGCTGCTCGCGGACATAGGGTTCGACGGTGACAAAACGCCCCCTGAGGGTCACCGGCTGGGGTGCCGGACAGCCCTTGAAATTCGATAGATCGCGCATACGCTCCTCCGGGTAAGGAGACATGGCTTAGGCCAGCCGCCTGGGAAAGGCAACTGGCCGAATGATGCTTTTAGAGGCTGACCTTGGCGGAGGACACCGTCGCCTCGATGTGGTCGACCAAAGCATCGGGAAGGCCAAGGCGACCAGCCAGCAGGTCGAGATAGCCGCGCTCGGCGCGCGAATCCGGCTCAATGGTCAGGCGTGACGCGGTGTAGAGCTCCACCCGTTGCTCCTCAGTCTCGGCGGCGGCAACCAGTGCGTCGAGATCCGTCGGCTGCGACAACTCCCGTTCGATGAAGAAGGCAGCTTCGGCGGCGACATCCGCGGTCCTGATCTTCTCGAGGATGAGGGCGCGTTCGTCATCGTTGACATGGCCATCGGCCTTGGCCGCGGCGATCATGGCGCGGATGAGAACGAGGACGAATTCGTTGCTTTGGGCGGGGGAACCGGTGCCGAAGCCGGAGTCAGCGGGGGGCGGCAGCACGGCCGTCCTTGGTGGGGGCGCATCGGACGGAGTGGCCGGCGCCTGCCCTGCCTGATAATTCTTATAGGCCTGATAGCCGAGACCGGCGATCGCAGCGAGACCGCCGATAGTAAGCGCATTGCCGGCAATGCTGCGTCCAGCCTTGGTCCCGAGCAGAACGGTTGCCAGCGCACCGGCTTTCCACGGATTGTCCTTGGCCATCTGGATCGCGTCGCCCGCCCGGTCCTTGACGGTACCGCCGACACCCGGCACCTGCGAACCCAGAAACTGCTCAAGAAGCTTCTTCGCGTCGATCATTCCTCATCATCTCCCTGTCTAGAGGCCAAATGGGAGATAGGTGCTGACGCCCAAAATACAAATGCCGTTTATCCTGGAATCAAGCCTTCAGTGCAGCAGCTTCCGACGCGAGCTTGGTGATGGCGGCCCAATCGCCCGCAGCAACCAATTCCTTCGGAGCCACCCAGGAGCCGCCGACGCAGATAACGTTCGGCAGCGACAGGTAATCCATCGCATTCTTCAGCGAGATGCCGCCGGTCGGGCAGAAGACTGTACCTGCGAGCGGCGAGGACAGCGCCTTGAGATAGGCAGCGCCGCCAGCCTGTTCTGCCGGGAAGAACTTCAGCACCTTGTAGCCTTCCTCGCGCAGCGCCATGACCTCGCTTGCGGTCGCAGCACCCGGCAGCAGCGGAACGGAGGAATTGCGGGCCGCATCCAGCAGCTCCTGCGTCGCGCCCGGGCTGACGACGAATTTCGAGCCGGCAGCGACCGCGGCATCCCAATGGGCGGCGTTGAGAATGGTGCCGGCACCCACCTCAGCGCCTTCGACCTCGTCGGCAACGGCGCGAACGGCATCGAGGGCGGCTGGCGTGCGCATGGTGATTTCGATCGCCTTCAGGCCGCCTGCGACAAGAGCACGCGCCAGCAAAACCGCGGACTTGACGTCATCGACGATCAGAACCGGTACAACAGGCTGAAGTTTCAGGATGGAAAGGAGCTTTTCTGTCTTTTCGCCCATGGCCGCGTGATCCTTTTGAAACGATTGAATTCGGGTCTCGAAATACCTCCAAGGGTGCGCTTTGTCGAGACAAAACCTATCCTCGTAACAGAATGGGTACCCATAGCGGGAAAATTAGGCTAGCGTAATAAAATCGTCACAAAAGGTCATCGGAAATGGCGAAAGAAATCGAGCGGAAGTTTCTAGTACGCAGCGATGCATGGCGTTCCGAAGCCGAGACGAAATCGAAGCTACGGCAGGGCTACATTGCCTCCATGGACGACCGATCGGTCCGCATTCGTGTGCTGGATGACAAGAAAGCACGGCTGACGGTCAAGATAGGCCGCAGCACGATGACGCGCGACGAATTCGAGTACGATATCCCTGTTGGCGACGCTGAAGAGCTCTTGAAGGAGGCAGTCGGCATTGTCATCGAGAAGACGCGCCACCGCGTCCCCCATGATGGTTTTGTCTGGGAGGTCGATGTCTTCGCCGGCGAGCACCACGGACTGGTAATCGCAGAAGTCGAAATGGATTCGGAAGACGACAATCCAACGCTGCCCGCCTGGATCGGCCGTGAAGTTACAGGTGATTTCCGCTACTCAAATCAGGCCCTTGCCACCGAATTCGAGCACGATAGGCATGCCATTTCGCATACGGCCTGACCACCATCTCACAGACGAATTTCGTAGAGCGGCCGCTGGCCACCTGCGAGAGGCGATAGACATTATTGAAGAGAGGCCGAATGGCACGCACGAGGCCATCCATGACTTCCGCAAGAACCTGAAACGCGTTCGCTCGCTCTATCGCCTCGTCGCCAGGGACATCCCGGCCTTTCGCGAGCGGGAGAACGCCAGGCTCCGCGACGTCGCCAAATCCGTCTCCACAATCCGTGATGCCGCGGCGCTGATCGACACTGCCGTCTACCTGAAGGAGAACGCGCGCGATGCCGAGGAGGGTGAGACACTCGAGCGCATCGTCTCTGCACTCGAGATGCGCCGCGATCGTATGCTTGGGGCCGCCGAGAGCGGCCTGGAGCAGCGGCTATCGGAAATACCCGGCATACTTGGGGAGGCCATCGCCGCGCTCGACACAATCGAGTTCAACGGCCGTCAGAGCAGGAATGCGCGACTGATCGCCAAAGGCTGGCGAAAAACCGTCCGCGGAGCGCAGAAAGCAATTGCCTCCTGTCATGACGAAGCCTCGGCGGAAACCTTCCATACATTGCGCAAACGGACGCAGGACTACCGCGCCTATCACACTCTTCTCCGCTCCCTGTGGCCGACGGCAATGAAGGCGAAGTACGAAGCGGCCAGCCAACTCGTTGATCTGCTCGGTCACGTCCACGATCTCGATATGCTCTGCGAACTCGTCGAGGCAGAGCCGCACTTTTTTCCGAGTGCCGACGATCTCGCCCGTCTGCTCGACGCCATCATCTTCCGCCAGCAGGAAGATCGGAATGCAGCGCTGGACCGTGCCGAGGATGTGTTCCCGAAGGATTATGACAAGGAAGCGGACCGGATCGCGCTGCTCTGGAGGGCCGTTGCTAACCGCGACGATCCCGCCGATTGCGTTCGCGGGCCGAAACCTGTATTTCCAGCCGCATGACAGACACGCTGACCCAACCGACGGCGGCGGCGAGCCCTTTTCTCGTCGCGGCGCTTTACCATTTTGTTTCCGTGCCGCGCTTCGAAAGCCTGCGCGAGCCGCTGCAGGCACTTTGCGAAGACAATGGCGTGAAGGGTACGCTGCTTCTGGCGCACGAGGGGATCAACGGCACGATCGCCGGACCGGACGCGGGCATCAAGACAGTGCTCGCCTACCTGTGCGCGCAGCCGGAATTTGCCGCGCTCGAGCACAAGGAAAGCCACGCATCGAAGATGCCATTCCTGCGCATGAAGGTGAAGCTCAAGAAAGAGATCGTCACCATGGGCGTCGAGAACATCGATCCGAACAAGGTGGTCGGCACCTATGTCGCGCCGCAGGACTGGAATGCGCTGATCTCCGATCCCGATACGATCGTCATCGACACGCGCAACGACTATGAGACGGCAATCGGCATCTTCCGCGGTGCTGTTGACCCGAATACGAAGACCTTCCGCGAGTTTCCGGACTGGGTGCGCAACAATACCGGCCTGCACAACAAGCCGAAGATCGCCATGTATTGCACCGGCGGCATCCGCTGCGAGAAGGCAACCGCCTTCATGAAGGAGCAGGGCTTCGAGGAGGTCTATCACCTCAAGGGCGGCATCCTGAAGTATCTCGAGGAAGTCCCGCAGGAAGAAAGCCTCTGGGATGGCGCCTGCTTCGTCTTCGACGAGCGCGTCTCGGTCGAGCATGGCCTAAAGGAAGGCGAACACAAGCTTTGCCACGCCTGCCGCAATCCGATAACAGCTGAGGAGATCACCTCACCTCACTACGAGGAAGGCGTTTCCTGCAGCAACTGCTACAGCACGCGCAGCGAAGACGACCGCCTGCGCTACCGCCAGCGGCAGCATCAGATCGCGCTCGCCAAGAAGCGTGGCCAAAAGCACATCGGAACCTGATTAGGCGGCGTTGGTGCGGCGGGTGGTGACCTTTGCCGCGCGCGACCGCATCAGCCGTTCGGTGATCTGATCGGCCGGCATCGGCCGGCCAAAGAAGTAGCCCTGTAACGTATCACAGCCGAAGAGCCGCACCGCAATGCCCTGCTCTTCGGTCTCGATACCCTCGGCCGTGACCGGAATGTCGAGCGAGCGGGCAAGTGCCACCGTCGCCTGCAGCATTTCGCGTTGGCTGTCGCTTTCCAGGATGTCCATGACCAGCGAGCGGTCGATCTTGATGCGGTCGAAGCCGAACTGGCGCAGGTAGCCGATGGAAGAAAAGCCCGAGCCGAAGTCGTCTAGCGCAACCTTGACGCCGAGTGTCTTCAGTCGCTCGATCGCCTGCCGGGTACGCTGAGGGTTCTGGATCATGTAACCTTCGGTGACTTCAAGGGTCACCCGCTTGGCCTCGATCTCCGTCTGCTTCAGCACGTATCGGACATAGTCGACAAAGGCCGGGTTACGGAACTGCCCCGGAGAAACATTGACCGAGATGCGCAGTTCCGGCCATTGCTTGGCTGTCTCGCAGGCCTTGCGCAAAACAAAGAGCCCCAGCGCTTCGATAAGCCCGCTGGTTTCCGCAATGGGGATAAACACTTCAGGCGAGACCGGCCCGTGACCCGGGCGATTCCATCGCACCAACGCCTCGACGCCCGTCATTTCATGGGTCGCAGCATCGATCAGCGGCTGATAGGCAATCTGCAAATCACCGCCTTCGATCGCCATCCGCAAATCGAGTTCCAGCGCATTGCGCTCGGCCCGGTCGGCGTCCATGGCTGGATCGTAAAGCGTCATGCGTGCACGGCCGGCTTCCTTGGCCTTGTACATGGCAAGGTCAGCCCGGCGCACCAGTTCCTCGCGGTCGATCGCACCACCCTCCGACATGGCGATGCCGATGCTTGCACCGATGACGACGACGCGCCGGCCAATCTCCAGCGGTTCTGCGAGGAAGTCCAGGATCTGCTCGGAAAGCTGCAGGGCAACGGCGTGCTCACTTTCGGAGACAAAGGCGATGGCGAACTCGTCGCCGCCGATGCGGGCGAGCACGGCGCCCACAGGAATGAGCACGTTGAGGCCAGCTGCGACCGCGCGGATCAGCTGATCGCCGGTGCCATGACCATAAGCGTCGTTGACTTCCTTGAAGCCGTCGAGATCGAGATAGAGGATGAGCACATTGCGATGCGTTTGCGCTGCCTCGGCAACGAAGGCGTCGATCGCGGTTCCAAGCCCATCTCGGTTCAACAGGCCGCTCAACCGGTCACGATTGGCTTCTTCTCGGGCAATGATTTCCTCGGCCTTGAGGCGGCGTAGCGCCAGCCAACCGATGATGAGCAGAACGATGAAGAACAAGCCGACAAGTCCGAGTGCCTTGACGACCATCGGACGAACTTCGCCATAGCCGATATCGCCGGGCCCCCGCGACAGCCAAATGAGCTTGCCGAGCATGGCCGCTTTGGCGTCGGCGATCGCCACCGAATACGGGGCTTCGAAATCAGGGGCGACCAGCTTCAAACCGTCGACCACATAGGTCGCGCCAAGTTCGGCCACCCTCTGGGAACCTAGGTGGCGGGCAAAGATGAGATAGCGATGTTTTCCTGCCGGCATATCGAGCGCGCCGGATTTCTCGCGCACCAGAGCGACGCCGACCGCCGCAATACCGGATTTGGTATCGACGAAACCTGTCGCCTCCGGGTTGTCCTGCAGGCCCGCCGCTTTCACCTTGTCGAAGAGTGACCAGAGCGCGGGCGAGAAGAAATCGTCCAGCGCGCCTTCCATCGGCTTGCCTTCCTGATAGGCCATGATCGACTTCTTCTCGTCATCGATCACGATTGCCATATCGAAGAGGGAGCTGTTGACCGACATTTCGCCGTAGTTGCTGATCGTCCAGGCCATGCCATCGGGGGCATAGACGTTCACCGCGGCATCGTCCCAGGCTGCATAATCGTTGAGCGTCGCGCCCAACTGCATCTGGAAGGTCTTCAGGGCGCCCGAGACAGTTTCACGGGAGCGCTCGTCATCCAGCACGTTGGATCGATCCGCAACGCGCTCGAGCGCGCTCAACACGAGCGTCGTGACAATTGCGACAACAATGGCAAAGGAGAAAAGCACGCCGGCGACCGTCGCATGACGACCGATGCCCGATACTTTCCTGTTGCCCCCGAAAATTGCCCGCATTCATTGCTCCCCGATCACGGAAGTCTGCCAGCCAGGGCTCAAAAAACGGTTAAGGGATCGATGTAACGATTAATCATCGGCGATTTTTTCGCCATAATCGCTAGCCCCCAAAGCATCAGGAAAATACATTGATTACGCAATGTTTTCCGCAGCTTGACGGAATGAGTCAGACGCCAACGCGATTGATTGCAGCGCAGAATTTTACAAGCACAGATACGAGAAGGCCACTTTTCACGGCTTCGGCAAGGACGTCAGATTGTCCGCCATCCGTCTTGCCAAGCAACGAGATCTTTAGAAAAGCCTCGTCGACAAGCCGCAGCGACATCGTCTTCAGTACTTCGGTCAACTGCTCGAGGGCGAAATCGCCGCGATGCGAGGCATGCGCAATCATTGCGGGCTTGAACGGCACTTCGTCGCGGGAAACGAGCCAATCAAGCACGTTCTTCAATCCCCCGGGCAGGCCATGGGCATATTCCGGACATGCGACGATAATGCCGTTGGCCGCACGGATCTTGGCTGCAAACTCTTCGACGATCGCTGGCGTGTTCTCGCCCTCGCGGTCCGGGTTGAAGATCGGCAGCTCGCCGATCAGCTCGCAGATCTCGACTACGACGCCTGCGGGCGCATTATCCCGCAGGGCATCGAGCAGCCGGCGATTGGTCGAAGCCTTTCGCTGGCTGCCGCAGAGCGCATAGAGGAAGAGCGGCTTTTCCATGCGCACGGTTTAAGCCACGGCGCCGATTCGCGCCATGCGCTCGTCAGCTGCTCGTGTGGTTGCCCTTCGGGAACTGTGCCGCAAGTTCGCTGTACCACTTGCCGCTCTTCTTTAGCGTGCGGACCTGGGTCTCGTAATCAACATGGACGAGGCCGAACCGCATCCGGTAGCCCTCGGCCCATTCGAAATTGTCCATCAGGCTCCAGGCGAAGTAGCCGCGCATCGGATACCCGTCCTTGATCAGGTCGGCGACGGTATCGAGGTGCTCGCTGTAATAGTCGAGGCGCGGCTGGTCGTCGACCTCGCCGTTGACGACGTCCATGTTGTAGCAGGCGCCGTTCTCGGTGATGTAGCACTCCGGCAGCTCGTAGCGGCGATAGAGATCCTCGACGACGTTCTTCAGGCCAGGCGCATACACTTCCCAGCCGATATCGGTCTTCACGTCGCTGACGCGTGGCGCCTCGACAGTCCAGGGGAAGTCGCCGTTCTTTGCCGGATCATCAGCAACTCGCAACGGCGTGTAATAGTTGAGGCCCCACCAGTCGAGCTTCTGATTGATGATCTTGAGATCACCCTCTTCCACAACAGGCATGCGCTCGCCGAGCGCTTCCAGGAACTCCTTCGGATACTCGCCCTTGAAGACCGGATCGAAGAAGGCGCCGTTGTGGAACTGGTGCGCGCGTTCGCCAGCCGCCATGTCGGCAGCGCTGTCGGAGCCCGGCATGACGGACATAGCGTTGAGCACGAGGCCTACAGGCACGTTGGGCGCTTCCGCGCGGATCGCTTCGACGCCGAGGCCATGCGCGAGATTCATGTGGTGCATGGCGTGAAGCGCTGCCTGCATATTGCGTTCGCCCGGCGCATGAATGCCATAGAGATGGCTGAGCCAGACGATGCACCATGGCTCGTTGAAGGTCGCGACGCTATCGAGGCGGTCGCCGAGGCGGGCCATCACTGTCTTGGCGTAGCGCTGGAATGCATAGGCCGTCGAGCGCGCCGTCCAGCCGCCGTCGCCGGCGAGAAGCAGCGGCAGATCCCAATGGTAAAGTGTTGCGAAGGTCTTGATGCCACGCGCCTTGCAGCCATCGACGAGACGATCGTAGAAATCGAGGCCCGCCTCGTTTACCGGGCCGGTACCATCAGGAATGATGCGTGGCCAGGCGATCGAGAAGCGGTAGGCTTCGACGCCCATGGACTTGATGAGATCGAGGTCCTGATCGAGCCTGTTATAGTGATCGCAGGCGACATCGCCATTGTCGCGGTTGAATACGCGACCCGGCATGTTGCAGAAGGCATCCCAGATGGAGGGCTTGCGGCCGTCTGCCTTGGAAGCGCCTTCAATCTGAAACGCCGCCGTCGCAACGCCGAACGTGAAATCGCCCGGGAAGCGGGCAGCAAGGGTCTTCGGATCGATCATGGAAATCCCGTTCTTCATGGTTTCGAGAGGCGGTTTAGCCAAGCGGGCCGATGTTGTACAGCGTGGAAATGACAATGCTGTAACGTTTCAGGTTAGCCATTCCGGGGGGCGCCTTGCGCATCAGGCGCTCCCGCCTTGCATTGCGCGCCCTTTCGCGAAACAACCCTCCCATGAGCATTCCCACCACACACCCCTTCGCCTTTAACCCCACCTACGGCATGACCCTTGCCGACCTCCGAGCGATCGTTCCGCCCGAAGCGCCGCCGGGGTTCGATGCGTTCTGGCAGGCCCGATACGAACGAGCGATCGCCACCGACCCGCAGCCGGTGCTTCGAAAGAGCAGCCTGACGCATCCCGACTGGCAGGTCCTCGACATCACCTACACCTCGACCGGTGGATTCGAGATCGGCGGCTGGCTGCTCCTGCCACGGCGGCTGCCGGTGCGCCGCGGATTGGTGGTGGGCCACGGCTATGGCGGCCGCGATGTGCCCGATTTCGACCTGCCTGTCGAGGAAGCTGCCATTTTCTTCCCCTGCGCCCGTGGCCTGTCGCTCAGCGCCCGCCCGCCCATTCCGGCCGATGCGTCGGGGCATGTTCTGCAGGGTATCGACAACCCGAACACCTACATCATCGGCGGCTGCGTCGATGATCTCTGGCTTGCCGTCTCGTCGCTTCTCACACTTTATCCATGGCTCTCAGGCCACATTGGCTACAGCGGCGTCAGCTTCGGCGGCGGCATCGGCGCGCTGGCGATCCCGTTCGATCCGCGCATCGATCGCGGCCACCTCGTCGTCCCGACCTTCGGCGACCGGGAGCTATGGCTGACGCTTCCGACCGTCGGCAGCGCAGATTCCGTGCAGACATACCAGACGACACATGGAAGCGTTCTCGAGACCCTGCGGATGTTCGACGCGGCCAGTGCCGCAAGCCGGATCGAGGTGCCGATGCTCGCAGCCGTCGCCCTCTTCGACCCCGCCGTCGCGCCGCCCTGCCAGTTCGCGGTGGCCAACGCCCTTCCGACATCAAAATATAATGAAACCTTCATATTGGATGCGGGGCACTTCGATTATCCCGGTAGCACTGAGCAGAACGCGATTCTGCGCGAGAAAGTCCGAGATTTCTTCAAGGTGTTATGAACCGGGAATATCTGCGTTGGCATAGTCCACGCCTGCATCGCGAGATGGAACTGCTGGTGTTCGGCCATGCCGGCGCCAAGGTCCTGATGTTTCCGACCCGCGAGGGACGTTTCTGGGAATACGAAAGGCTCGGCGTTGTCGACAGCCTTTCCGACAAGCTGCAAGCCGGCCATCTGCAGCTCTATTGCATCGAGGGGCTGGCCACAGAGACCTTCTACGGCTTCGACCGGCATCCGGCTGACCGTATCCGCCGCCACACGGCCTTCGAAGACTATATCCTGAACGAAGTCCTGCCGCTGATGGCATCGAAGAACGGACATGAGTGTACCATCGTGCATGGCTGCAGCCTCGGCGCCTTCCAGGCCGCCAGCCTGGTCTTCCGGCATCCGCATCTGTTCCGCAAGCTGGTTGCCTTCTCCGGCCGCTACGACCTGACGATCAGGGTCGACTCCTTCGGCGATCTGTTCGACGGCTATTACGACGACACGGTCTATTTCCACACGCCGACGCACTTCCTGCCGGGGCTAAACGGCGGCTGGCAGCTGGATAAGCTGCGCGAGGTCGAGATCGTCCTGACCATCGGTGACGCCGACCCCTTCCTCGACAACAACTATCACCTCAGCCGGCTGCTGGCGGAGAAGCAGGTCGGCCACCAGCTGCATGTCTGGGAAGGCCGCGCTCACCGGGCAGGCGCCTGGCGCAAGATGGCCGGCCTTTACATCTGACCCCGCACCCGGCCCGCCTAGAGAAGAAGCTCTTCGCCAAGCGGAAGCTGAAGCAGACGCGATATGCCGATATTCTCCAGAAACACCTCGTCGTGGCTGACGACAAGCAGCGCTCCGTCATAGGCCTGCAGCCCCGCTTCTACGGCTGCAATGGAATCGATATCCAGATGGTTGGTCGGTTCGTCGAGGATGAGCAGCGGCGGCGGCTTTGCGCCACCGAGAACACAGGCAAGACCGGCGCGCAGCAACTGCCCGCCCGAGAGCGTCGACACCTGCTGCAGGGCGGCATCCGCCCGGAACATGAAACGCGCCAGCGCCGCACGGCAGGCATTCTCATTGGCCTGGGGATTGAGATTGCTAAAATTCTCGCGGATCGACAACGATCGATCGAGCAGACTGACACTCTGATCGAACAGTGAAAAACCGGTCATGACGGAAACGGTCCCGGACCACGGCTGCAGCACGCCTGTGATCAGCGCCAGCAGTGTCGTCTTGCCGGAGCCGTTCGGCCCGGCGATCGCGACGCGATCGGGGCCGGTCATGGCAAAAGAGAGGTTTCTGATGATCGGCGCCTCGGGCCGATAGCCCGCGGTGACGCGCTCCAACCGCAAGACATGCCTGCCGGGCGGCAACCCGGATGACGCGAGCTGCGCTGAAAAGGGCTGCAGGATCTCGATCCGCCGCCGCGCCGCGGCCGCCTCCTCCATCGCCTCCTCGCGGCGTTTTTCGCCAAGGCGAACCTTGGTGCCGCTGGTGTTTTCCGCCGCCCGCTTGAGGCCACCGGCGACGATACTCGGCATATCGCTTCTTGCCGCCTTCTTGCGGCCGTTGCGATCGCTGCGGGCCTGTCGTTCCGCCGCGACCTGGGCGCTGCGGACCACATCGGCAACACGCCGCTCCGCGTCCGCGAGGTCGTGCTCGGCGGCGGCGAGCTCAAGCGCCTTGCGCACCTGAAAAGCGCTCCAGTTTCCACCATATCGCCGGGCACCGAGGCTGGTGATCTCGACGATCGCATCCATGGTATCGAGCAACTCCCGATCATGGCTGACGACGATGGCGCCGGCGCGCCAGCCGGAAAGCAACGTGATGATAGCCTCCCGCCCATCCCGGTCGAGATTGTTGGTCGGCTCGTCGAGGATCAGGAAATCGGGATCGGAGAAGACGAGGGCCGCAAGACCCACACGCGTCCGCTGGCCGCCGGAAAGCGAGATAAGCAACGTCTCCGGTTCTGCATCCAGCCCGACGCGTTCGATCGCCGCGGCGATACGCGCCTCGATCGTCCAATCAGCAATGGCGAGTTCGTCGGCAGTGGCGTCGCCAGCTTCGGCGCGGCGAAGGATTGCGAGCGCGTCACTGGCATCGAAGAGATCGGCGACCGTTGCCCTCTCCTCCACCTGGACCGACTGGCGCAGGATGCCGAGCCGTCCGCCAAAGGCAATGCTGCCGGATTGCGGCTGCAGTTCGCCAGAGACGAGCTTGAGCAGCGTCGTCTTGCCGACACCATTGCGGCCGACAAGACCGGTTCGCTCGGCGCCGAAGCTCAGATCGAGATGGGAAAGAAGGGGTCGCCCGTCAGGCGTGGACCACAAAAGATTGGATAGGGTAATGGATGCAGGCATGGATAAAGGACTCCCGAATGGCAAGGCGAATTGGCGTTGCGATCGGCGTGGAATCCATTGCTGCACACATCCTGTTGGTATTGGCGATGGCCGCAATCTAGGCGGGCAGAGGGCTGAAATCAAGGTGATATCGGGTGGAACCGCAAACCGGTGACGGTCCGTGCCTGACCTGGCCACCCTTTGCCGGATAAATCGAAGCGGGCTTGCACTTCGGCGTCTCAATGACGCCGTGTTGGTTAGGGCCCCTTCGCTGCGTCCTTGACCTTCACGGCCATTGTCACTGCGGCATTCACGAGGATTTCGTTGCGCCCACCGCGATTGAGATCCACGCTGCTGGTGAGGTTGGTAATCTGGCAGCTTTCGGCCAGTGCCTGCAGGATGAGATCACATTGCTCGCTAGCCATCGTGTAGAGCCCTTTCTGGGCTGCCTTGATCTGTTCACCGATTTCCTGCCCGGCCTCAACAGGCACCGAGAGGGACATCGTCGTCTGCACCTTGACCGTGCCGAGAGCACGCTCGCCGGCATAGAAGTTCGGTGCGCGGTTGGGGACTTCCTGCGACAATGCCGGAAACGCAGCGAGCGCAAACGCGCATGTCAGAACTTTGGCAGAAACTTTCATCGACCATCTCTCCATGTGGTTGCGCGCATTTTCTGCCATAGTATTGTTAAACGACAATGAGCGCGCATCCTAATATTCTAGGAAACGCGCTCATTAGTTGTATCCGTCAGAGTAGTCGAGTGAGGATCAGACCTTGACCCAGGCACCGTTCTTCTTCGAAGAAGCCACACAGGCTTCGACGAATGCAACGCCCTTCACGCCGTCATCAACGGTCGGGTAAACGACGGCCTTGTCGACCGCCTTCCCCTTCTTGTGCGCGTTGATGGCGTGCGCAGCTTCCGTGTAGATCGTTGCGAAGGCTTCGAGATAGCCCTCCGGGTGACCGGACGGGATGCGCGAAACGCGGGCCGCCGCCGGGCCGGAACCGGCGCCGTTGCGGGTGATCAGGCGCTTCGGCTCGCCGAACGGCGTAAACCACAGATAGTTCGGATCGGCCTGAACCCATTCGAGACCGCCTTTGGTGCCATAGACGCGGACCTTCAGACCGTTCTCATGGCCGGGGGCCACCTGGCTGCACCAGAGCATGCCCTTGGCCGCCTTCTCCGACCCCTTCGCCTTGAAGCGAAGCATAACGTGAGCGTTGTCGTCCAGCCGCCGGCCGGGCACAAAGCTGTCGAGATCAGCAGCCAGGCTGTCGAGTTCGAGGCCTGATACGAAGGACGCGAGGTTATAGGCATGCGTGCCGATATCGCCGGTCGAGCCGCCCGCACCCGACTGCGCCGGGTCGGTGCGCCACACGGCCTGCTTGGCGCCCGTCTGCTCGACGGCCTCGGTCAGCCAATCCTGCGGATATTCGGCCTGAACGATCCGGATGTCGCCGAGTTCGCCATTGGCGATCATCTCGCGTGCCTGGCGAACCATCGGATAGCCGGTGTAGTTGTGTGTGAGGATGAAGAGAGCGCCGCTCTCGTCGGCGACCTTCTTCAGCTTCTTGGCGTCGGCAAGGTTCGAGGTCAGCGGCTTGTCGCAGATGACGTGAATGCCGCGACGCAGGAATTCCTTCGCGGCGTCATAGTGCACATGGTTCGGCGTGACGATCGAAACCGCCTCGATGCCGTTCTTCAGCTTGGCTTCGCGGATCGCCATCTCGCGATAGCTGGAATAGGTGCGCGACGGATCGAGGCCGAGGTCGCGACCCGATGCAATCGCCTTTTCCGGCGTTGACGACAGCGCGCCTGATATCAGATCGTATTGGTCGTCGATGCGGGCCGCGATGCGGTGAACGGCGCCGATGAACGCGCCGGCACCGCCGCCGACCATGCCGAGACGGATGCGCGGTTCGCGCGCCTGTTCTGTAGATGCTTCAATTGCCATTGGTTCCTCCTGAATTTGCGTAGGGAAGAAACAGCCCTTCCCTCGGTCGACTGGGGAAGGGAGAGCCCTTCCCGCTGCGTTCCAATCAGCCCTCCTGTCGAGAGGGCCGCGGCCTCAGAGACCGAGCATGCGGCGGTTGGCCGCCTGGTCCGTACCGCCCGCTGCGAAGTCGTCAAACGCCTTCTCGGTGACGCGAATGATGTGCGCCTTGACGAACTCGGCACCTTCGCGGGCGCCATCCTCCGGATGCTTCAGCGCGCATTCCCATTCGACCACGGCCCAGCCGTCGAAGTTGTTGGCCGTCATCTTCGAGAAGACCGCGCCGAAATCGACCTGGCCGTCGCCGAGCGAACGGAAGCGGCCGGCACGCTCGACCCAGCCCTGGTAACCGCCATAGACGCCCTGGCGACCGGTCGGGTTGAACTCGGCATCCTTGACGTGGAACATCTTGATCCGGTCCTTGTAGATGTCGATGTTGTCGAGGTAATCCAGGCACTGCAGCACATAGTGCGACGGATCATAGAGCATGTTGGCGCGCGGATGGTTCTTCACGCGCTCGAGGAACATCTCGAACGTGATACCGTCGTGCAGGTCTTCGCCCGGATGGATTTCGTAGCAGACGTCGACGCCGTTTTCGTCGGCATGGTCGAGGATCGGCGTCCAGCGCTTGGCAAGCTCGTCGAAGGCGGTTTCGACAAGACCGGCCGGGCGCTGCGGCCACGGATAGATGAAGGGCCAGGCGAGCGCGCCGGAGAAGGTCGCATGTGCCTTGATGCCGAGGTGCTTGGACGCCGTCAGCGCCATCTTGACCTGTTCGACAGCCCATTCCTGACGCGCCTTCGGATTGCCGCGCACCTCAGGTGCTGCAAAGCCGTCGAAGGCTTCGTCATAGGCCGGATGCACGGCGACGAGCTGGCCCTGAAGATGGGTGGAAAGCTCGGTGACTTCGACGCCGTTCTGGCGTGCAACGCCGGCGAATTCGTCACAATAATCCTTCGAGGACGCTGCTTTCTTGAGATCGATCAGCTGGCCCGCCCAGGTCGGAACCTGCACGCCCTTGTAGCCGATGTCGGCTGCCCATTTGGTGATCGAATCCCACGAATTGAAAGGCGCGGCATCGCCCGCGAACTGGCCAAGGAACAGGCCTGGACCCTTGATCGTTTTCATGTCAATTCCTCCCTAAAAGATGACCGTAAACGTTTCTGATATTGTTCTAGCACGCGATTTGAAGTCTGCAAGCCGATTTCGGCGAAACTACAAATCTTCCCCACCGGGCGGAGATCGAAGGCGGCCGACTTAACCACGGTCGGTCTCGGGCCGCAAGATGTACGTACCGCATTTCTCGTCGCCACACTGTCATGATGGGGACGCCGGCCGGCGAACCCATCGCTTCTTACTGCGGTGGACATCGCGCAGTGCCGTGTTACTGTCTTGAAACCAGGAGGGTGGCGCATGACGCGGCGTCTGGCAGCAATCTTGGATGCGGATGTGGTCGGCTTTTCCCGGCTGATGGGCCTTGACGAAAGCGGCACTTTCGCAATGCTGAAAGCGCACAACAGCGAAGTCATTGTCCCCAGCATCGGCAGACATCATGGGCGGGTGGTCAAATTCGTTGGCGACGGCACGTTGGCTGAATTTGCGAGCGTCGTCGATGCCGTCGGCTGTGCCATGGACATCCAGAGAGCATTGCTTGCGCTGAATGAGGCCGTCGAGCCGGATCGGCGCATGTTGTGGCGCATCGGCATCCACGTTGATGATGTGCTGGTCGAAGACGAGGACATCTTCGGCGACGGCGTGAATGTCGCCGCAAGCCTGCAGGCGCTGGCGCCTCCGGGCGGCATCTGCGTCTCCCAGCAGGTCAATGACCAGATCCGGTCGAAGCTTGACTTCAGGGCGATTGATTTCGGCAACCGCAAGCTCAAGAACATCGAGCGACCGATCCGTGTCTGGCGGTGGACGGCGGAAAGCGAACCGCTTCCCTCGCCTGCCGCGCCGAAGGATCCGGTCACAGGCCCCGTCCGCAATCGGCCCTCCATCGCGGTGCTGCCCTTCAGCAACATGTCGAGCATCGAGGGCCAGGAACATTTCTCGGATGGCTTCACGGACGAGCTGATCGCCACGTTGGCGCGCTGTCGCTGGCTGCTGGTCGCAGCCCGTAACTCGTCTTTCAGCTACAAGGGCCGGCAGGCCAATGCGCAACAGGTCGCGGAGGACCTTGGCGTCAAGTACGTGCTGGAAGGCAGCGTGCGCCGCGCGGCAGATCGCGTTCGCGTCACCGCGCAATTGCTGAACGGCACGGATGGCACGCTGCTCTGGGCAGAACGCTACGACCGGACGCTGGCCGACATCTTCGAGGTTCAAGACCAGCTTGCCTCGGAAATCACCGGCACGATCGAGCCGGAACTGGGCTCCATCGAATTCGCCGCCCTTCGTGGCCGCACGGTGTTCGACATGGATGCCTGGGAAATCTACCTGAAGGGCCTCTGGCATCTCTATCGGTTCACGCTTGATGAATTGAAGACCGCCAAGGCGCTCTTCGAGCAGGCAATCAGTATTGACCCGACGTTCGCGCAGGCGCAGGCGCGACTGGCTTATGTTCACATTCAGCTCGGCTGGTATGGCCCCCTCAATGAACGCGCGGAGCGGATCTGCGATGCGATCGAGCTTGCCGAACGCGCGATCATATCCGACCTGAGAGAACCCGCGGCGCACCTCGCCCTGGGAAGGGCGCTGGCGCTTGATGGCGCGACCGAGGCCGGGCTTGTGCATCTGCGCAACGCCTTGCAGCTGGACCAGAGCTTCGCGCAGGCTCACTTCGCGCTCGGTCAGGTCCTCTGCTACGTCGAACGCCCCGCGGAAGGCATAGAGGAGATCAAGGAAGCGTTTCGGCTTAGTCCTCGCGACCCGCATCTGTGGACCTTCCATAACGTTCTCGCCATCGCAAACTATCAATTGGGCAACATGGCGGAAGCGGCCAAGGCAGCGCGCGCATCGCTCCGCTCGCCGAACGCCACCTTCTGGCCAGCGATCTTTCTGGCTGCCGCCCTCGGAAGGGTGGGTGGCGAAACCGACGAGGCGCGAGAAGCAGTTGCGAGGCTTCATCGCTTCCGGCCGGGGATGACCTGCACTGACGCCCGCCGAGAGTTCTATTTCGGCGATAATCCCGTCATGACCGAAGCCTTCATCGACCGCTGCATCACGGACCTCGCCAAGGCCGGCCTGCCGGACTAGCAAGCGACACTGTCAAAGAAAGGCGCCCGTCCTGTCGAACGGGCGCCGCATTAGATTCTTCGGATCAGAACGGAGAATCCGGGAAGTAGAAGTCCTTCGCATTGTCCTTCGTGACAAGCGTCGCGTCGAGGACGAAGGTGCCGCGAACCGGAACCTGGCCGTAGAGACCAGCAGCCGTCAGCTCCATGGCCGTGCCAACCATTGCCGGCGGATAAAGAACGTCGACCGGGATCAGCTTGTCGCCGTCCATGACCTTCTTGACCATGTCCTTGGAGCCGGCGCCGGCGACAACATACTTGATGTCGGTACGCTTGGCCTGCTCGATCGCCTGCAGCACGCCGACAGCCATGTCGTCGTCCTGGCACCAGACCACGTCGATCTTCGGGTACTTTGTCAGATAGTCCTGCATGACCTTGAAGGCATCGTCGCGGTTCCAGTTACCGTACTGGCGGTCGAGAACCTTGACCTTGGAGCCGGCAATGCCCTTGTCGAAGCCGTCCTGGCGCTGCTGATCGATCGGGATCGGCAGGCCGCGAATGACGACGACTTCGGCGTCCGGCGTCTGCGCAGCGATGTACTTGCCAGCGACTTCACCGAGCGCCGGGTTGTTGCCAGCGACATAAAGGTCACGGACGGTGTCATCGTTGGTCGAGGGCGCACGGTCGACGAGCGCGACGTACTTGCCCTTACCTTTGACTTCCTTGATGGCGTTGACGAGCGGATCCGGATCCGACGGCAGGATGACGAGGGCGTCGATGCCCTGTGTATCAAGGTCCTGCACAGCGTTCGCCTGGCTGGCGGCATCCGGCGAAGTCTTGACGATGACGTTCAGGCCCGGATGCTGTTCCATCAGTTTCTTGGCGATGCGTTCGGCGTGGAACACGACGCCCGAGGTCCAACCATGGTCGGCTGCCGGAATCGAGACGCCGATGGTGAACTTCTTGTCCTGTGCGTATGCGGTACCCGCCAGCGTGACGGCCGCAACCGCAAGACCCAACATGAGTTTGCGCATTCTATTTCCTCCCAATAAACGTCAGGGACTTTTCCTACCCGTCAACCGGACGCCCTGTGATCCCGGCCAATTCCTGGAACCAGTCCGCTTACGATTTGCGGACCAGCGAGCGCTGCACCAGCATGGCGATGATGATGATCGCACCCTGGATCGCACCGATGAGATATTCGCTGATGAAGTTCGACAGCAGCATGATGTTACCGACGAGTTCGAGAATGAAGGCACCGCAGATGGTCCCCCAGACGCGGCCAGCGCCGCCCTTGAGCGCCGTGCCGCCGACGACTACGGCGGTGATCGCCTGCAGTTCCCAGAGAATGCCGGTTGTTGCCGAGGTCGAGCCGAGGCGCGGCACATAAAGCAGCACCGCGATGGCAACGCAGAGCCCCTGGATGACAAAGGCGATCGTGCGCACGCGATTGACCGCAATGCCGGAGTAGCGCGCGACATCACTATTGGAACCGACAGCAACGACATGGCGACCATAGCGCGTGCGGTAGAGAATGAAGGCCGCAACGGCGGTAACTGCCAGGATCACGACGATCGGAACCGGCACGCCGAAAATGTTGCCGAAATAAGCCGGACGGTAAAGCGTCTGGATGTCGGCCGAGCGCAGCGTGATCGCGCCGCCTTGGCTAAGCCATGTCGTCAGGCCGCGATAGATGCCCATGGTGCCGAGCGTGGCGATGAACGGCTCGATCCTGCCGACCGTGGTGATCAGACCATTGGCCAGTCCGCAGAGCGCACCGGCGACGAGCGTAAACACGACCGCGGCCGCCAGCATCAGTGTCGGGTCGGCAATCACGCCGGAATTCATCAAAAGGATCATCAGGCTGGCGACAAAGGCCACCATCGAGCCGACGGACAGATCAAGATCGCCTGCGGAAATCACGAATGTGGCGCCGACAGCGATAATGGCGATAAAGGCGCAGCGCGTCGCGACGTTGGCGAGGTTGGTGATGCCGATAAAGTTCGGATTGACCAGCGCGCCGACGATCAAGAGCAGTATCAGGGCTGCAAAGGGCGCGACCGCCCTGAGATCGATATCCCGCCAGGGGCGACGGCTGATTTCCCTGGTCTCCTCGTTCACACTCATCTCCAAACCAACCTCCCGCCCTCAATTCGATGGGCATCATACCTTTACGGCGCGCCGAGCGCAGCGCCTCCCCGCCACCGTCAGGCGGCTTTCTTCTTCAATCCGGCGGCGTAGCGCATGATCTCCTGCTCGGAGATCTCGTCGCCCTCGAGCAAGCCGACGATCCGTCCCTCGCGCATCACGGCGACGCGCGTGCAAAGGCCGATCACCTCCGGCATCTCCGAGGAGACGACAATGATGGATCGACCGTCGCGCGCCAGCGCGGAGATGAAATGATAGATCTGCTGCTTGGTGCCGACGTCGATGCCCCGCGTCGGCTCGTCGATGATGATGATCTCGGGCTCGGTCTCCATGACCTTAGCAAGCAGCAGCTTCTGCTGGTTGCCGCCCGACATACGCCCGGCAACGATGTTGGTGTCGCGAACCCGGATATCAAAGCGCCGCCTTGCCTTGGCGAGCGCCTGCGCCTCGCTGCTCGGGCTGAGATAGCCGTGTCGCGAATGCTGGCCGAGCGATTGCAGCGTCAGATTGGTCATCATGCCGGAGCGCAGAAGCAGGCCCTTCGACTTCCGATCCTTCGTCATGTAGGCAAGGCCGGCGCGATTGGCGGCATGTACATCGCCTGACGGAATCGATTCACCGCGAATGTGGACCTCGCCCGCGGCACGGTTCCGAAGCCCGGCGACCGCCTCCATCAGCTCCGTGCGACCGGAGCCAATCATGCCTGAGAAGCCGATGATCTCACCCTTGCGGACCTCGAAGCTGGCATCCTGAACATAACCCGTCGAGACACCTTCGACCCGAAGGACGATTTCTTCGTCGACATTGGGCTCGACCTTGGTCGGATAGAGACTTGAAAGCTCGCGCCCGACCATCAGCTGCGCGATGGATTCGCCGTCGAGCATCGCCGTCGGCGCAGTCTTGACCCACTGGCCATCGCGCAGCACGGTCACCCGGTCGGTGATTTCCATCACCTCGTCGAGCTTATGCGATACGAAGATAAAGCTTGTTCCCTTGTCACGCAGCTTGCGCACCTGCCGGAACAGGAAGTTCGTCTCTTCGCGCGAAAGTACGGCTGTCGGTTCATCCATGATGACGACGCGGGCATCGCGACTGATTGCCTTGGCAATTTCCACCATCTGCTTGTCGGCGATCGACAATGTGCCGATGATGGCATTCTCGTCGACATGCGAACCGAGCAGATCGAGTGCCTTGCGGGTCTCGGCGCGCATGTATTTGCGGTCAAGCACGCCGAACCGCGTGACTTCGCGGCCAAGGAAAAGGCTCTCGGTCACCGTCAGATGTTCGGCAAGATTGAATTCCTGGTGGATGAGAACGATGCCGAGC
This sequence comes from Rhizobium sp. IBUN, assembly GCF_000510625.1. NCBI lineage: Bacteria > Pseudomonadati > Pseudomonadota > Alphaproteobacteria > Hyphomicrobiales > Rhizobiaceae > Rhizobium > Rhizobium sp. IBUN. The sequence continues at coordinate 102,686 of NZ_AZNV01000004.1, read as the reverse complement.
GCTTCGGCCGCGCCGTTGGCCGGCAAGACAACCGGCTGGCCGTCGAGCAGGATCTCGCCCGAACTCGGCTGCTCGAAACCGGACATGACCTTGACCAAGGTCGATTTGCCCGCGCCGTTTTCACCCATGAGAGCATGGATCTCACCGGCACGCAGATCGAAATTGACACTGAAGAGGACTTGCACGCCGCTGAACGACTTGCAGATGCGCCGCGCGGACAACACCACGGGCGCGGTGTCGGCAGAATCCACACTCATTGACTGATTTCCTCCCTGCGGCTCCCATCCGCTTGAAGCCATATGTAAACCTTTACACGACTTATGTAAAGGTTTACATCATTGTTACACACAGATCTGCAGGTCGGCGCGTTTGACCTCCCGGCAAGTCTGTGTAGTGTCGCGGCGAAGGCATCCCAAGGCAGGACGCAGTGTCGAATTCCACGCCCGCAACCATAGAAGACGTCGCTCGGATCGCCGAGGTTTCGATCGCGACGGTATCGCGGGCGATCCACACGCCGGAGAAGGTCGCCAACTCCACGCGCCTGAAGGTCAACCAGGCAATCGCCATCACCGGTTACACGACCAATGCCATGGCGCGCAGCCTGCGGCTCGGTCGGTCGAATATGATTCTCGTGGTTGCTCCTGACATCGGCGACCCAAACTTCTCCAACATTCTGGTCGGCCTCGAGAACGAGGCGCGCGCCCACGGCTACGGCATCCTGATCGGTCACACGCAGAACGATGCGCAGCGCGGCCTCGAATATCTGAAGTTCCTGAATTCCAACCAGGCCGCCGGGCTGATCCTCTTCACCGGCATCCTGCCCTTCGGCCACCAGACGATGACCGCCCGCCTGCCGCCCAGCGTCGGGGTCTTCGAGCCGGTTTTCAACGGCGGCATTCCTTATGTCGGCGTGGATGATGTGGAAGGCGCCAGAAAGGCCGTCGATCTGCTGCTGGCAGAGGGCCATCGCAAGATCGCCTTCATCGGCGATTCGCGCACACGCCTTGCCTATAGCCGCCGGCGTCAGGGCTACGACGCGGGGCTCGATGGGGCGGGCGTTGCACCAGATATGCGCATCGTGCTCGAAGGCGATGGAACGCTAGAGAGCGGCCGCCATGCCGTCGAGCAGCTCTTCATGCGCGACACGCTGCCGACCGCCTTCATGTGCGTCAACGACCAGACGGCGATCGGCGTGATGATCGGACTGAATGCCCGCGGTTACGACATTCCGAAGGACTTCTCCGTGACCGGCTTCGATGACGTGCCGCAGGCCGTGTTCATGTCGCCGCCGCTGACCACCATCCGCCAGCCGCGAACCTTGATCGGAAAGCAGGCCATGGCGCTTCTCCTGGAATTCCTGTCCGACGGCCAACCGGCGGAAACCGAAATCCTGCTGCGCCCGGACCTTGTGGTACGCAACTCCGTTGGCGCACCATCGCGTCGCTGGACGAATCGCTAAAGCGGACGGCGTAGCGTCCGCACCGTCGATACAATCAAACATTGATTATCGACTGCCCTTGAATGTCTCCCATCGCGCTTCCCGTTCGCGCTGATAGGCCGGATTGAGCTCAGTACTCAAATCTTCCCGTCTTATCGGCTGGCCGCACGATTCGCATGTCGGCCCCAGCCCCGCCGGCTTGCCGCAGTAAAGGTGCGTGTATTGCACGGCGCGGCCTTCGTCACCCGACTTCAGCCAGGTCTCGCCCCAGGCGCGCAGCGCCAGTATCACCGGGTAGAATGCTTCGCCCTTTTCCGTCAGGTGATACTCGTAGCGCGGCGGCCGCTCGCTGTAGCGACGGCGCTCCACAATGCCTTCGGCTTCCAATGACTTCAGGCGCGTTGCGATCATCTGCGGGGTCCCGCCAGTTTGCGCCTGAATTTCTTCGAACCGGTGACTGCGCATGAACAGCTCGCGCAGAACAAGCACGGTCCAACGATCCCCGACAACCGCCTCCGAGCGAGCAACCGGGCACAGCGTGTCTGGTGCAGAATATTTCTCCATAGCGTAACTTTCTTTTTCATAGTTACTTGTAGATATGATTTTCATAGTTAATATAAGGCGTCATTAAAGCAAGCGCAACCGGCCATCTGGCCCGCGCTGAAAGGAGCGACATGGCCCAAGCAGGAGCATCGGCAATGCAGGCGCATAGCACTGCCCGCCTCGAGTTGCGTGGCGACGTCGCGCCGAAATCAAGCTCATCCAGCAGCGAAAGGAACCCGTCATGAGTGATCATGAAATCGTCGATTCAAGCTTTACCGCCGTCATCAACGCACCGATCGAGAAGGTCGACATTCCGAAATGGTGCTTCACGCTCCCCGAAGACGAGTACCAACGCTGCTCTCCGGCACACATCGCCGCCGGCTTTACGACGGCCCCCGACGGTAGGCGCATGTCGATCAATGTCGAGACGATCGGCGGCAGCCTGATGGTTCAGCACTATGTCGAGACCCTGGGTGAAAAGGATCACCTGATCCTGGAATCCGTTTCGGATATAGTCACGCCGACAGGCCGCACGACGATCCATGTGCTTTGGGAACTCAGCGTCAAACGAATCGACGATCAGACCTGCGAATTCACGAACCACGTTCGGTCCAGAGCAACGGAAGAATTCAAGGCCTTTCTCGATAGGCAGGGCATTCCTTTCGACGTCTTTCGCGCACAGCGTCAACCGATGTCGATTGCGCACAACAAGGGCGAAACGCCGCTCTTTGCGGCCAGCATCGAGCGTGCCGCACTTCGCAACTAAATCCCGAAACACCTCAGCTTATTGGAGACAGTCATGTCAAAGCCGAATTACAGCAAGCAAACGACCGCCTTGCTCCTCGTCGATCCCTTCAACGACTTCCTGTCCGAGGGCGGGAAGGTTTATCCGCGCCTCAAGCCGATCGCCGATGAGGTCGCGCTTCTCGATAACCTCCGCCGGCTGGATGGCGCCATACGCGCGGCGGGCATTCAAGTAGCCATCGCCCCGCACCGGCGGTGGGAGCCGGGTGATTATGAGGATTGGGATCATCCCAACCCCACCCAACAACGGATCATGCACCAACACCAGTTCGCGCGCGGCGAATGGGGTGGCGAATGGCACCCGGATTTTGCGCCGAAACCTGGCGACATCGTCGCCAAGGAACATTGGGGGCAAAGCGGCTTCGCCAACACCGACCTGGATTTCCGACTGAAGCAGAAGGGCATCACCCACGTGATCGTGGTCGGACTGCTGGCCAATACCTGCATCGATACGACCGCCCGCTACGCCATGGAGCTTGGCTATCACGTGACTCTCGTGCGCGATGCGACGGCCGCCTTCTCGCATGAATTGATACACGCCGCACACGAGCTCAGCGCGCCGACCTTCGCACATGCGATCCTGACGACCGACGAAGTGATTGCGGCCTTGCCCAAGGCGTAACGACTGCATTGGAAGGCGCGCCGGTTCTCCCACCGTCCGCGCCAAGAGGCAACGTGACGCCGCCATCCGACACCGGCCGGGACGTCCCGCCGCGCTTGGCGGCGGGAGCAATTGGCATTCACTCGGCAACTGGCTATTGCGACTTCTGGGGATCATCCGCCGGGTTGACGTACTTGATGCCCCACGGGCCGTTCGTGTTGATTTGGAGTACGGTCTCATCGTCGAAGTAGACGAAATGCGCCGTGCCCGGCGGCAGGGCAAAGAAACTACCCGCAGCCAGTGCCTTCGTGGCACTCCGATCAGCGGTTTTGCCCATGCCAAATTTGGCAGTCCCGGATAGGATCGTCACAACTTCATAGCCAGGATGGGTATGCGGCGGGATCGCATATCCCGACGGCACCTTTAGCCGAAGCGCAAACAAGCCTTTCTTGGTGGGATTGCCGAACAACACCGCCGCTTGTGCTCCGGCCGGAAGCACCTTGGGGGCCTCGACCCACTTGATATCACCGGGAGCGAATATAGTGTGCGCATCCTCCGCCAGAGCGAGCGATGCAGCCCCGCAAAATCCAATCAAGCCGACTGCGAATATCGATGCGATCTTCATGATATCCTCCCTCTCGCCGGGCCTTCAACCTCGGCTGAGTGCTGGGGCAGGCTCGCGAAAGCCAAGAATACGTCCGCAGACCATCTCTAGGCAAGCGTTCCTCGGTCGTCCGACCGACCGCCGGCAGGTCATTTCACCCGCTTGAACACCCATTTCACGACGTATTCGCCGCTTCGCTTCATCTTGGTTTTTGTCTTGACCTGCACCGGCCCGCCCAGAGCAGCCTCGGCGGCTTCAAACGCCTGGCGTGCCTCGGCCATGGCCGCGTGATAGGCGCTGTTGTCGCGCTTGGGACTATCGGCGACGGCCTGCACGAGGGCGCTCCAATCACGTTCACTGTCGCTCATTTATCGACCCCCCGTTCGCAGCAAGGCGGTCTACGCTCTCGAGCCTTTGCTGCGCAAGCGCGAATGATCGAAGCGGCGGCGTCATTGCTGCAGCTGCGATGCGATTGCCGCCTTGTCGATGACAGACCAGACCTCCTCGATCCGCCCGTCCCGGAACTCATAGAACACGTTTTCAGTGAACGAGACCCTCTTGCCGTTCACCGGCATGCCAAACAGGAGCCCTTTCGGCGTGCAATCAAACCGCAGGCGGCTTCCCACGCGGGGCGGCTCGGAAATCAGGAAATCGATGTCGAAATGGAGGTCCGGAATCGCAAGAAAGTCGCCCTCCAGCATCTGGCGATAGCCGGACAGCCCGATTCGCACTCCATTGTAGTGAACATCGGGATGAACGAACTGGTCGAGCGCGGTCCAATTCTGGCGGTTCAGACAGGCGATGTAGTCTCGATAGACGGCAGCAAGGTCGGCTTTGGACACGGGATCGCCTCCGGGTGTTATGGTCCCGAGGCCAAGTAGGATGACGCCGAAATTTGGCAACCGCATATCGGGATGATCCGACCGCTTCGAACGCGACGCAGCCCCTGCGTCACTCCACCAGCCCGAACATAGGGCCGAACCCGCCATGCCAGGACTTGTCGTTGCGCCCAAGGGCCGGACTGTAGAGCCCGACACCGCGGCCACCGTCGAGAAACAGCGCATTCGGGCAGGACAAATGATCGCGGAACAAGCGCGCGAAGTCGTGGAAATTCACCCTGTCTTCACTGACTGCGAAGCGCACCGCGCCATCGGCGCAGATGCCGACCCCGCCACGACGGGTGCGGTCCGTCGATCCGACGATAAAGATCGGGTTCAGCTTGTTGCCGATGACCAGCATCGGACCGGACTGGGTGGCGAACCGGACCTCCGACCGGCGTTTCAAAAATTCTTGCGTCGGAAGTATTCCGGTGGCGGCGCCATCGATGAAGAACACGCCATTCGGCTTTTTATGGAAGTTCGGCACGGGACCCGAGGCGGCGCCGTCTCTCTCCGTGCGGTTGACGGGCCGCAATTCCTGGCCGTCTTCCACATAGAGGCCGATCGGCGAAAAATCAGGCAGATACATGCCGGCATTGACCGCGAACGCCAAGGTCTGTCCCTTGTTGCGAACGGCCTCGGCGACGCTGGAGAAATCCCGATAAGGCTCCCCATCCGCGTTCTTCCAGAACAAGCGCAGATCGCCTTCTTCTTTCTCGACGGTGCAGACGATATAGGCCTCCCCTCCGAAGGTATCCTGCACGCAGGGCCGGGGGGAAGCTGCCCCTGCAGATATCGCCGCTGCCAACATCGCTGCTATGGCAAGCATGCCCTGTCTGAGATAGGTCATCGTAGCCATGCCCTTCTTTTCAGATCGCCATCCGGCCGCCCGCAGTGTACCCTTGGCATCCTATCTCGCCTGAACCGTCAAGGCGACGACCGCGCGCCGTCCCCATCAACGAAAAAGGGCCGGGAAGCTCTCGCTCCCGGCCCTCTCCTCCACAATCAACCGCCGATTAAACGTAACGGTTGACGATGTTTTCGAGCAGTTCCTGCTTGCCGGACTTCGGCTGCGGATTGATGTCCTTGGCTTCGACCCACTCGGCGATCTGCTCGAGCGAGTATTCGCCGCGGGCGAGCTTCTGGCCTTCGGCCGAATCCCAGCCGGCGTAGCGGGCATCGAGCGGGCCGGACAGAGCCTTGTCCTCGATCATCTTGGCAGCAGCCTTGAGACCGCGGGCGCAGGCATCCATGCCGCCGATATGGCCAATCAGCAGATCTTCCGGATCGAGCGACTGGCGGCGCAGCTTGGCGTCGAAGTTGGTGCCGCCGGTGGTGAAGCCGCCGCCCTGCAGGACGTAGTAGTAGGCGAGCGCCATTTCCGGAACGTTGTTCGGGAACTGGTCGGTATCCCAGCCCGACTGGTAGTCGTTGCGGTTCATGTCGATCGAGCCGAAGATGCCGAGCGCGTTCGCGAGTGCCAGTTCGTGCTCGAAGGAGTGGCCGGCGAGGATCGCGTGGCCCTGTTCGATGTTGACCTTCACTTCGTTTTCGAGGCCGTGCTTCTTGAGGAAGCCGTAGACCGTCGCGACGTCGTAGTCGTACTGGTGCTTGGTCGGCTCCTGCGGCTTCGGCTCGATGAGGATCGTGCCCTTGTAGCCGATCTTGTGCTTGTACTCGACGACGAGGTTGAGGAAGCGGCCGAGATGGTCGAGTTCCTTTTTGAGGTCGGTGTTGAGCAGGGTCTCATAGCCTTCGCGGCCGCCCCAGAGAACGTAGTTCTCGCCACCGAGCTTGGCCGTGGCGTCCATGCAGGTCTTAACCGTCGCAGCGGAGTAGGCGAAGACTTCCGGATCCGGGTTGGTGGCCGCACCCGACATGAAGCGGCGGTTCGAGAAGAGGTTCGCGGTACCCCAGAGCAGCTTGACGCCTGATGCGGCCTGCTTTTCGGCGAAGTAGTCGACGATCTCGTTCAGGTTCTTGGTGTTTTCGGCGAAGTTCTTGCCTTCCGGGCGCACGTCGGCGTCATGGAAGCAGTAGTAGGGCGCGTCGAGCAACTGGAAAAGTTCGAACGCAACGTCGGCCTTCAGCTTGGCGGCCTTCATCGTATCTTCGAACCAGGGGCGTAGGAAAGTCTGGCCGCCGAAGGGATCGCCGCCCTGCCAGGCGAAGGTGTGCCAGTAGGCGACCGCGAAGCGCAGATGATCTTCCAGGCGCTTGCCGAGAACGACTTCGTCCTTGTTGTAGTGGCGGAAGGCCAGCGGATTCTTGCTGTCCGGGCCTTCATATTTGATCTTCTGGATGTCGCCGAAAAATCCGGTGCTCATGTCCATGTCTCCTTGGGTTTCGGGATTGTTGTTCTGGGTTCAGTGCTGCAGCGATTTGATCGCCGGATAGAGAGCGCGATAGCCCTTGTAGGAATCTTCGTAAGCGCCGGAGAGCGCCGCGACAGGCTCGATCGTGCCCGCCGTCTTCGGTGGTGTGCAGACCCCAACCGGATCTGCGCCAGTCGCGGCGATCAGGCCGAGGCGGGCCGCGCCAAACGCTGCGCCGAAGTCACCGTCAGCCGGCAGGTCGACCGGCACACCGAGCACCGTAGCAATCGAGGCCAGCCAATAGCGCGAGCGCGAGCCGCCGCCGATCGCGGTGACACGGGAAATATCCGTGCCCGCAGAACGCAGCGCTTCGAGATTGTCGCGGATCGCGAAGGACACGCCTTCGAGAACAGCCTGGGTCAGCACCACGCGGCTGCTCTCATGCTCGAGGCCGATGAACGCACCGCGGATGACGGCATCGTTGTGCGGCGTGCGCTCGCCCGAGAGATAGGGAAGGAAGGTGACGCCCGACGGCGCTTTCAGCGTTTCACCGAGTTCAGTGGTCAGGTCAGCCGCCGACTTTCCCGTGACGCTGGAGTGCCAGTTCAGCGCGTCCGTAGCCGAGAGGATGACGCCCATCTGATGCCAGGTATTCGGCAGCGCATGGCAGAACGCATGCACGGCGCTTTCCGGCTTCGGCAAATAGGCCGCATTGGCCGCGAAGAGAACGCCCGAGGTACCAAGCGACACGAAGGCCGCGCCATCGCTGACCGTGCCCATGCCGCAGGCGGAAGCGGCATTATCGCCGGCGCCGCCGGCAACGACGACACTTCCGGAGATTCCCCACTTGCTGGCCAGTTCGCCGCGCAGCTTGCCGCCCTGCTCCGTGCCTTCGATCAGATGAGGCATCTGCTTTTCATCGAGGCCGGTGACCGCAAGAAGTTCTGATGACCACTTGCGCTTGCCGGTGTCGAGCCACGAGGTGCCGGCAGAGTCCGACATTTCCGAAATGTGCTCGCCGGTCAGCCAGAGGCGCAGATAGTCCTTCGGCAGCAGCACCTTGGCGACCTTGGCGAAGATCTCCGGCTCATGCTTGGCGACCCAGGCAAGCTTTGGCGCGGTAAAGCCGGGGAAAACGATGTTGCCGGTCAGCCTGCGGAAACGCGGATCGGAATCCAGCGCGGCTGCCTCGACAAAAGAGCGCGTATCGTTCCACAGAATGCAGGGGCGCAGCACCTTATCCTCGGCATCGAGCAGGGTTGCGCCGTGCATCTGGCCGGAAAGGCCAATGCCCTTCACGGCAGCGAGTTCCTTCGGATGCTTTGCCTTTAACCCGGATACAGCCTCTTCCGTCGCGCGGATCCAGTGCGAGGGCTCCTGCTCCGACCATCCGGAATGCGGGCGCGAGACGTCGAGCGAACCATTGGCCGAGCCTATGATCTTCTGATCGCCATCGATCAGCATGGCTTTGACGCCGGAGGTTCCGAGATCGAGACCCAGATACATGTGTTTCTCCCTTTGCCGTTACGGCAGATTATCTTTCAGAAATATGTCGAGGCGGATGCGCTCCTGCGCCTCGATGACGGAAAGTCCGTCCGCCTTCGCCTTGAGGACGCGGATAGCGCTGCGCACCTCATGGCCTGCATTCTGGTTCAGAATTGCATCAATCGTTCCATCAAGGAGCGCGGCGCGAGTATGGGCCGTCAATTCGTGCGCGACGACCGTCAGCGACCGGTCGACAGCCTTTTCCCTCAGTGCCTTGATCAGGCCGCGATTACCGGCGCCGAGGCTGTAGACGCCGATGATGCCGCTTTTCTTCGACAACGCATCCGCCACCAGCATATGCGCCATGTCAGGATCGTCGCGCCCCTCAATGACGGGAAGGATGGAGAGCGATGGAAACTCCGCGGCCATGACGGCAGCAAAACCCTCGAGGCGTTCGCGATGGTCGCGGACCAGCATCGAGCCGGCGAGCACCGCGACCTCCCCCTTGCTGCCGCCCAAGAAACGCCCCAACAGCCGTGCGGCTGTGCGCCCGGCGGCAATATTGTCGACACCCGCATAGTGATGCCGCTGCGAACCGGTGAGATCCGAAACCAGCGTCACGACGGGAATACCGTCCTTCACCAGCCGATCGACAGCGTCGCGCACCTCAGGCGCATCGGTGGCGACAAGCGCGACCCCCGAAGGCCGCTCTTCTCCAAGTTCGTCCAGAACCCTGACGAGCGCGCCCGGATCGAACGCCGGCACCTCGACGGTGCGGATTTGCGTTCGCTCCACGGACGACCGCGCAATCGCGGCTTGCACCTCGTCGTTCAGCCCATGCATGAAAGAATTGTCGCTGGTGGGAAGGATGAACACGAGCGGATAGGTCCGGCCCTTGGCGAGATTTGCAGCGGCAACGTCCCTGACATAGCCGATCTCGCGAATGGCGTTCTCGACCTTCTCGCGCGTCACGTGACGCACGCCCGGCCGCTTGTTCAAAACCCGGTCAACGGTTGCCAGGCTGACGCCTGCCGCAGCAGCGATATCGTGGACTGTTGGCCTCATCTCTCCTCCTGACGAGACCTTTAGCTCCAATTTTGATGTACGTAAATCAAAAACTGCAAACGTTTCCGTTCACGTCAAATCTTTATGCAAAAAATGAGGGCCGGCGTGGTGTCCCAGGCCGGCCCTAAACCCTGATTTCAAGAGTGGTCAGTGGCCTCCGCCGCCGCCACCTCCGCCTTGGGGTGCAGGCTTGTCCAGCATCGCAACGCCCAGGATCATCGCCAGAAACAGCACGGTCAGCATCAGGAAAACATCACTGAAGGACAGGACGATTGCCTGCTTCGTCACGAGCCCGACCATCTGCTTGATGGCAACAACCGCGCCATCCATGCCGTAGGCGTCGAAGTTCGCCGCCATGTTGTTCATCTGGTCGATCGCGGCGGGATTTCCCCAATCGATATTCTCGCGCAGCCGCTCGTAATGAACATCCTGCCGGTTCGTCAGCACGGTGTTGATGATCGCCAGCCCCACGGCGCCGCCGAGGTTACGAGTCAGGTTGAAGAGGCCCGACGCGCCGCGCATACGGGCCGGCGGCATCGTGCCGAGCGCGATATTGTTGATCGGCACCATGCACATCATCAGCCCGAAGCCGCGGAAGATCTGCGGAATGAGGAGCTCGTAGAAGTCCCAGTCCTGGGTCAGATGCGTCATGATGTAGGTACCGGCCGCAAAGCTGGCGAAACCGATCACCATCATCAGCCGCAGATCCATCTTCGTCGACAGCTTTCCGGCGATTGGCGCGGTGAAGAACATCGCGAGGCCCGATACGAACATCGTTTCGCCGATCATCAGCGAGTCATAGCCGCGAATGCGCCCGAGATAGACGGGGTAGATATAGGTCAAGCCATAGAGGCCGATACCCATGACGAAGGAAAACACGGAGCCGAAGGCAAAGTTTCGGTTCGTGAAGGCCCTCAGGTCGACGACCGGGAAATCAACGGTGAAGGCCCGATAGAAGAAAACAACGGCAGCGATTGCAGAGGCGATCGCGCCCATGAAGATATAGCTGTCGTTGAACCAGTCGTTGGAATTGCCTTCCTCCAGCACATACTCAAGCGCGCCGAGGAAGACGCCCATCGACAACAGGCCCCACCAATCGAACTTCTTGATCAGCGCGAATTCCGGCTTATCGAAATCGATGAAATTCCAAGTGACGATCGTCACAATGATGCCCGGGACAATGTTGACCAGGAACAGCCAGTGCCACGAGAAGGCGTGGCTGAGATAGCCGCCGACCGTCGGGCCGATGGTCGGAGCAAGCGTGGCGATCAGGCCGATGATCGGCGAGACGATGCTGCGCTTGGAGGGCGGGAAGATCGTGAAGGCTGCCGCAAAGACCGACGGAATCATGCCGCCGCCGATGAAGCCCTGGATGGCGCGATAGACGATCATCTGGTCGATGTTCGTCGCCGTCGCACAGAGCGCGCTCGCCATGGTGAAGCCAGCAGCGGAAGCCGCAAACAGGTATCGTGTCGAGACGATGCGCGCGAGCGTGCCCGACAGCGGAATCATGATGACTTCGGCGATCAGATAGGAGGTCTGCACCCAGCCGATCTCGTCCGAACCAGCGCTGAGGCCAGCCTGGATTTCGGCAAGCGATGCCGACACGATCTGGATATCGAGGATCGACATGAACATGCCGAGCACCATCGCGAAGAACGCGATGAGCTTGCGTGGATCCATATGATCCGTGGCCGCCGGAGTGGCCGGAACGGTTCCAACTGTTGCGCTCGCGGCCATCGGCCTACCTCGTCAGGATTTACTTGGTCGCATCCGGCGCCGTGCGCGTGTCGACATCAACAACCACGCTCAGGCCTGCGCGCAGGCGACCGCTGTCGAGAGCATCCTGCGGCAGCGAGATACGAACCGGCACGCGCTGAATGATCTTCGTGAAGTTGCCCGTGGCGTTTTCCGGGGGCAGCAGCGAGAAGACGGAGCCGGAAGCCGGCGAAATCGATTCAACCGTGCCGACGATCGGATGGTCGCCATAAGCATCGACGTGCACGTTGACCTTGGAGCCCGGCACCAGATGTTGGATCTGCGTTTCCTTGAAGTTCGCGTCGATAAAGAGCTGACGAACCGGGACGAGCGCCATCAGACGCTGGCCGGGCGACACCAGATCGCCCTCCTGCACCGAGCGATTGCCGACGACGCCATCATAGGGCGCTTTCAGGACCGTGAAGGAGAGGTCGCGGGCAGCCTTGTCGCGCGCAAGCTCGAGCTGGCGGATCGTGCCTTCGGCCTCGCGGCGCTGCGCCTGCAGCAGCGTTACATTTGCTTCCGCGGATGCGATCGCCGCATCACCGCCAATCAGGTTTGCCTTTGCCTGGTCGAGAGCAATGTTCGCGGCGTCGAGGTTGGCGGTCGTACCGACAGACTTGGATTGCAGTTCCGCGGCGCGGGTCTGTGTGATCTGCGCACCGCGAACGGTGGCTTCCAAAGCCGTCTTCTGGGCCTTGGCCTGGTCGAGGCTTGCCTGACCACCGGCAATCTGCGCGTCAATACGCTGCAGCGAGAGCTTTTCGGTATCGAGAGAAGCCACCGCCTGATCGAGGGCGAGCTTGTAGTCGCCGTCGTCCAGCGAGGCCAGAACGTCGCCGGCCTTGACCTTCTGGTTGGCAACGACGTTCACCTTGGCGACATAGCCGGTAACCTTCGGCGAGATCGTCGCGATATCGCCTTCGATGTAAGCGTCGTCGGTCGAGACCAGGAAACGGCCCGTCGTCCACCAATCGTAGCCGTACCATGCGGCGCCTGCGAGCAGCGCAAGGCCGATGATTGGCAGGGCAAGACTGCGCTTTTTCTTCTTCTCCGCGGGAACGGCCTGCGTGTCGGCAGGAGCCTGCGGCGCGCGCGGTGCTTCCGCGGTGGGGACTGCTGCTTCCTGAGCCTTGCCCTCGGTTTCAGCAGGTTCGCTGACGATGCGGGCAACATTGGCTTTTGGACTGGACGACATGGGCGACTACCGGCAAATTGAGTGAATTTAATCGAACTGAACGGTTCGGTTCAGTTGACATAGAACCTTTTTCCATTCATATCAAGCTGTATCGAACCACCCGGTTCGATTTTATTAACGAAAAGTTCGCTGATGCGGATATGGTTAAGGAGCTATGACAGAGCTTTCCGATACGCGCGTGGATGAGTCTCCCTCGACAGGCGGCCGATGGGCCGCGGGCGAAGACCCTGCCAAGCGCAAACAAATTCTCGACGGCGCCCGCCGCGTTTTCATGAAACTTGGCTTCGATGCCGCGAGCATGAACGATGTAACGCGCGAGGCGGGAGTTTCAAAAGGAACGCTCTACGTCTACTTCGCCAACAAGGAAGAGCTCTTCACCGCGATGATGGAGAGCGAGCGCGCGGCGTTCGTCGCCAGCGTGCGCAATACTCTCAAGGAATCCAATGATCCCGACGTTGCGCTGCACGACTTCGGGATGACCTTTGTCAGCCATCTGACCGAGGATAAGGTCATCAATGCGATGCGTACGGTCATCGGCGTCCGCGACCGCATGCCGCATCTCTGTCAGCGCTTTTTCACCGGCCCCGAGAACATCCGGACGGTGCTGAAGGACTTCCTGACGAGCCAGGTCGAGGCCGGCCGTTTCGAGATCGACGACATAGAGCTTGCCGCCCGCCAGTTCCTGGAGCTCTGCGGCGGAAGCTTCTTCAAGCTGCGGCTGTTCGGCGACATGGACGCCCCTCCTCCGCGCGAGGAGATGGATCGCGTGGTCAACGGCGCCATCCGCGTCTTCACAGCCGCGTACGGAACCAAGAAGCGATCCTGAACCCACACCTTTGATTTCTTTCTCCGTCCGCGCCAGAATCCCGCAACAGGGATCAAACGCGGCCTGCTGCCCTTCGCTATGAAGGGAATGCAGCCAGGGAGAAGAAATGAGCGCCGTCGGACGTGCGATCTGGTTCATCGAAAGTCATTTCGGCAACGACATTACTCTGGAAGAGATTTCGGACGTTGCCGGCCTTTCGCGCTACCACCTCTCGCGCGTCTTCGGACTCGTCACCGGGCATTCGATCAGCGGCTATATCCGCGCCCGCCGTCTGAGCGGCGCGGCACGGACGCTCGTCGATCAGCCGGAGAGCATTCTCGAGGTTGCCCTCGACGCGGGTTATGGCTCGCACGAGGCATTCACTCGCGCCTTTCGCGACCAGTTCGGCCTGACACCTGAGGCCGTCCGCAAGCAGGGGCACACGCGCAACCTCGCACTACTGGAGCCGATCAGAATGGATCCCACCCGCCTTCCCGAACTCGAGCCGCCACGATTTGAAACCTTGCCGCCGATGCTATTTACCGGCTTGCAGGAGACATATCCCTATGGCGGCAATGCCGCGATTCCCTCGCTCTGGCAAAAATTCAATGTTCATTTCGGCAGCATTCCCGGCCAGGTCGGCAACATCGCCTATGGCGTCTGCACACACATCGAGGGAGAGACAGAGAAATTCCGCTACATGGCGGCCGTGGCTGTCGACGACAGCAGCGACCTGCCGGACGGCTTTGCCACGTTGAAGATACCCGGTCAGCGCTATGCGGTCTTTGCTCATCGCGGCCACGTCTCCGGCATTCCCGCTACGATGCACCAGATTTTCGGGAGCTGGATGCCGAACGCAGGCATGGAGTTCGGCAACATGCCCGACATGTTCGAGCGTTACGACGACCGCTTCGACCCCTATACCGGCAGGGGCCTGACGGAAATCTGGATTCCCATAAAGGAATAAAACGCGCCTTGCTTTCGTATATCCCCTTGCGCGCTTGCCAAGGCAGGCCGCGTCCGTACATTGCGAGCGTCAATTTGTGTGGCGCAAGGGGATAAACGCCGATGCAAGACATTATGATGCTCGTTCAGGACCCGGCCGCCTGGGTGGCCCTCATCACTCTGGTGGTGATGGAAGTGGTCCTCGGGATCGACAACCTCATCTTCATCTCGATTCTCACCAACAAGCTGCCACCAGAGCATCGCGAGAGAGCACGCAAGGTCGGCATCGGCCTTGCCCTCGTGCTGCGACTTGCCCTCCTCGGCATGGTTGCCTGGATCGTTACGCTGACGACGCCGGTCTTCGAACTGTTCGGTCACGGCTTCTCCTGGAAGGACATCATTCTGCTTGTCGGCGGTCTGTTCCTGTTGTGGAAGGCCACGAAGGAAATCCATCACAACGTCGATCCGGCCGATCACAATGAGGATTTCATCGTTTCATCAGCAACAAGAGGCGTTACCGCAGCGATCGGCCAGATCCTGCTGCTGGATATCGTCTTCTCGGTCGACAGTATCATCACCGCCGTCGGCATGACCCCACACGTCCCCATCATGGTCGTCGCCGTCGTTGTGGCCGTAACCGTCATGCTGGTCGCGGCAACGCCGCTCGCGAACTTCATCGAGAGGAACCCGAGCATCGTCATGCTGGCGCTGGCCTTCCTGATGATGATCGGCATGACGCTGTTCGCAGAGGGCATGGGCTACCATGTGCCGAAGGGCTACATCTACGCCGCGATGGCGTTCTCGGCGCTGGTGGAGGTGCTCAACATGTTCGCCCGCAATGCCCGTCAGCGGAAAAAGCAGGGCGGCCACTGAGCCGCCATGGGCACGGCAATGAGGCCGTGCCCTAGAGCATGTCCCCCAGGGTCCAGTGGTTGCCCCATCGGGCATCGATCTCGTCATCGACGTTTTGATAGCGGATATCCATCGACAGTCTGATCCTGTTCGAGGCGCTTTGGTTCGTGGTCGAGGCGTGGATCATGTAAGGGCTGTGCAACACGACATCGCCGGCCTCGTAGTCGGCGACCAGCCAGCGCGTATCGAAGCGCTCTGCCATGTCGGGCAGGTCCTTCGATACCCAGCCGCCCTCGGTCATGTTGCGGTTGAAGGCACTGATCTTTTCTTCCGCAGACAGGTCGAGGCTCTTTCTGGAAAACTCCTCCTCCAGGCGCACACCGATGGCATGCGAGCCCTCGAGGTACACGAGACCACCCATGTCGACTGGGGTGTCGCCGATCGGAATCCAGGCCGTCACCAGCCGGTTGGTGCCGCCACGTAGATAGACCAGATCGTAATGCGCCGGCGTCGCTGTCGTCGTACCGGGTTGGGTAAAGCGCATGATCTTGCGTTTGTGCAGGTAGGAGATGCCGGAAAGAAACTCATCCATGAACTGCGCAAGCCGCGGCTGCGCGCAAAAACCCTCGAAGGCGACCGAGCGGACGAGCGACATCAAAATGCGATCCACCTGGCCTTTGTCCAAACCCGTGCCGGCGGATAGCCCGAGCATCGGATCGGTGCCTGGCGCGACGAGCCCGCCGCGCGCCAGATGCGAAAAAACCCAGCCGCGAAACGCATTGACCACTTGGGGATCAAGAAAGCGCTTCAACCAGACATAGCCGTTTTCGTGATAAAGCCTGCGGATCGCCTCCACACCGATCGACGGATCCGTCGGCTTGAGTTCGCCCAACCGGTTCGCTGCGGTCGAAAGGACTTTCCCGTTGGCGACCGAGTCGATCGTCGGTGGTTGAGCTGGCCGCTGATCCAGGGCAAGACTTGACATTTCGATCACTCCCAAAGCGAAATGGACGCTGCATATGTGAGACACTGGAGATAAACTTGCCATGGACGGAAAGAGCGACTGGACTTTTCGCTCATGACTGAAGCGCCGATCGCTCTCTATCGTTCGCCCTCTTCCGAAGGCATGGCGCTCGCCGTCACGGGGTTTGGCCGGCAGCGCATCGGAACGCGTATCACCAACCGCCGCCTGCCAATGCACGCGGTCGTCCTTGTCGAGGCCGGGGATGGCACGCTGCAGACAGCGAAGGCGGGCCTTCAAGGGATCAACGGGCCGTCGCTCTTCTGGTTGCCGGCCGGCACATTACATTCCTATGGCCCGACGAACGGAACGAGCTGGGAGGAGAGATGGGCTCTCTTCGAGGGGACGCTGATCGCAGACCTGATCCGCCAGCGCCTGATCTCGCCGACAGAACCGGTGGTGCGTCTACAGAACCTGCGTGAGATGCAGCACCTCTTCGGCGCGCTTCATTCGGACTTTGCCGCGGGCGATCCGCTCAGCCTCGCTTCGGCGGCAGCGACGCTTCACCGCATCGCCATCCAATCCGCGCGCCATGCGAACGCCGTCGGCGACAACGGGGCGAACGTCGAGATCGAGTTGATCATCGAGACCGTGCAGCGCCGGGCGTTCGAGCCGGTGGACATGCATTCGCTGGCACAAGAATTCGGCATGTCGCCGGCAACGCTGCGGCGGCATTTCCAGGCTGCCCTCGGCCTGTCGCCGAAGGCTTTCCAGCTGCGCCTTCGTATCGATCGGGCCAAGCAGCTGCTGACGACATCGGATCGGTCGATCGAGGCGATTGCGTATGCCGTCGGTATTGACGATGCCTTCTACTTTTCGCGGCTGTTTCAGGATCGCGAACACTGTTCGCCAAGCGAATTCCGCCGTCACTACCGCAGAACATGACTGTGGCCGGATCGAGTCCGGCCGCAGTCATGCATTGATTCGGTTCAATTGCGCTGTTCAGTGGGCGCCGGCGCCGCCACCGGGCTGCGCCTTGCGCGTGAGCAACAGGGCGAAGGCGGCAATGGCCAGCACGACGCCGATCACAGCGAAGGTGTCGCTAAAGCCAAGGATCAGAGCCTGGCGTCTGACGATCTGACCTAAGGCGACGATGGCTTTCTGGCTGGCGACTGCCGGATCGGAGACGCCGTGTGCCAGGAAGTAGTTCGTGGTTTGGGCGAGGCGATCACGAACCTCATCGCGAGCCAGCGTTACAGACTGCCCGATGATATTCGAATGGAACTGCTCGCGCTCGGTCAGGATCGTGCCAAGCGACGCCGTGCCGACCGCGCCGCCGAGGTTGCGCAGCATGTTCGTCAGGCCCGAGGCAGCCGCCGCATCCGACGCAGCGATACCAGCGGTCGTGATTGCGGTGATCGGGGTCAGGACCAGGGCCTGGCCGATCGCCCGCACGATGTTCGGAATCCAGAACTGATCACCGGCGTTGTTCGCTGACAGCGTGATGTTCATGAAGCAGCTGATCGCGAAGATCGAAATGCCGAGGAAACCGATATAGCGGGCGTCGAAGCGCTTCATCAGCAGCGGAACGAGGGGAATGAGCAGCAGCTGCGGCAGGCCGGTCCAGGCCAGGACATTGCCGATCTGCTCGGCATTGTAACGCTGCACCTGTCCCAGATACTGCGGCAGGATGTAGACGGTCCCGAACAGCGCGACGCCGACGAGCACATTGACGGCGACGCCAATGCCGAAGTTGCGCTGCTTCAGGAGACTGAGCTTCACCAGGGGCTTTTGAACCGTCAGCTCGATCCAGATGAAGGCAGCGAGGAAGACGAACGCCACGATGCTGAGCTTGACGATGAAAGGCGAGGAGAACCAGTCCTCCTTGTTTCCCTCCTCGAGCACCGTCTGCAGGGCGGAAAGGCCGGTCGCCATGGTAACAATGCCGGCCCAGTCACCTTCCTTCAGCAGGTGGAGCTGCATCGGCTGCTTCTCGAGCGTCAGGGCAAGCGCAGCGGCCATGATGGCGCTCGGGAGCGCGTTGATGAAGAAAATGGTCTGCCAGCCGTAGTTCTCCGTGAGATAGCCGCCGATCGTCGGGCCAATGGCCGGGGCAAAGGTGACGGACAGGGCAAAGAGTGCGAGGCCGCGAGGCTGCTGAAACTTTGGCAGCTTGGTAAGCACCATGGTGAACGCCATGGGGATGAGGACACCGCCGGCAAATCCCTGCAGGCCACGCAGCAGGATCATCGTGCCGAGATCGTGGGCGAAGGCACAGGCGATCGAAAAGATCGGGAAGAGAACCGAATTGACGAGAATGTAGCGGCGGAAGGAAAAGACGCTGCTGAAATACGCCGTCAGCGGAATGACGACGATCTCACCGATCAGATACGACGTCGAGATCCAGGCGCCGTTGTCAACGCCGGTGCCGATGCCGCCCTCGATATCGAGGAGCGAGGCATTGGTGATCTGGATGTTGAGGATTGCCATGAACGCGCCGATCATCCCGGCAAGTACGGCAATCCAATCCTTTGCGCTGGCGCCCGGCTGGGAGACGGGGGCAACGGTTGCAGTTGTGGTAGACATGGCACCACCCTCATCCTCTCCGGTCAGGCCCCATCGGCCGCATCGGCGGCCTTGGTGTTGATGCTTGGCTGCACCGACATGCCGGGGCGAAGATCGCCGGCTGCCGCTCCATTGCCGTCGAGCACGATCTTGACCGGGATACGCTGGACGACCTTCGTGAAGTTGCCGGTGGCGTTGTCCGGCGGCAGCAGCGCGAATTCCTGGCCGCTGGCCGGTGCGATGCTGTCGACGTGACCGTGATAAGTGCGGCCCGGGAACGTATCGACTTCGATCTCGACAGGCTGGCCGGCATGCACGTCGGTCAGCTGCGTTTCCTTGTAGTTCGCAACGATATAAGCCGCGCTGGTGGGAACGACCGACATCAGCTGCGTGCCTGCCTGGACGTACTGGCCAACGCGCAGTGTACGGTTGCCAACGGAGCCATCGACCGGCGCCACAATCGTGGCATAGGAGAGATTGAGTTCGGCCTGGCGCTCAAGCGCCTGGCTGCGGGTGAGCGCAGCCTTTGCCTGGGCAAGCTCGGCATTCAGAAGATCGACCTGCTTTACGGCTGCATCGAGGGCGGCGCTGTCGCGCACGATGGTCGCCTGTGCTGCCGCGATCTGCGAGGCGGCCTGCTGCGCGGTCTGGACCGGGGCGTAACCGTTGGTGGCCAGGCTCGAATAGCGCTTGTTGTTCTGCTCGGCGAACGTCTCGTTGGCCTTGTCGACCTCGACCGTGGCGCGGGCGGCGGCGATTGTCGATTGCTGGATCTGGAGGGCCGCCTCCTTCGCATTCAGCGTCGCCGCCGCGGCGGCAACGTCGGCCTTCGCCTGGTCGAGCGCGGCTCGGAAGTCGCGATCATCGATACGCGCAAGCGCCTGACCCGCCTTGACGGTCTCGTTGTCGTTGACGAGTACCCGGGCGATGTAGCCGGAAACCTTCGGCGCGATCGCACTGTTGTCCGCCTTCACATAGGCGTCGTCGGTCGACACGTGGAAGCGACCGACCGTCCAGTAATCGTGTCCGTAGTGGGCACCCGCGGCCACGATCGCGAGGGCGGCTGCGCCAAGCAGGAGCGACCGGCCGGGTCGCTTGCGGGCTTGCGGCACGTCAGCGGCAGCGCGTTGCGCCTCCGCGTGCGGCGGCTTGCTCGCTTCAAGCGTTTCCGGGGTCACCTCTGCGACCGCTGCGGCGGTTGGATCGGCGTTGTTGTTCAGAGCATGCAGCTTCTGGGCGGTCATTGTTTTCTCCGGATCATGGCCGCCGTCGCAAGCGATGCAGCCTCTGATGCACAAAATGGAAAATTGACGTTTTCCAAAATATGCTCTATAAAATGGATGTCAACTTGAATTTGGAAAATACCGATGGTCCAAAATCACAAGATCGAGAGAAGGCCGCGCGGCAGACCGCAGGCGCGGTGCGACGAGGACACCAGGAGCGTCATCATCGAGGCTGCCAACAAGCAGTTTCACGCGAACGGATATGCAACGGCGTGCATCGCGGATATTGCGCAGGAAGCGGGCGTCTCGACGAAGACGCTCTACAGGCTGTTTCCGACGAAAGCCGACCTCTTTTCGGACCTGATCACCGATCGCATTGGACGCTTTTTGCTGGCTCTCGACCCGACTACGCTTGCCGCGGCCGATCTTCGCCAGGGACTGGAGCGGATGCTGATGGCTTACGGCATGCTGACGCTTTCGGACGACACAATCACGATGATGCGGCTTGTGATCGGCGAGTCCGACCGCTTCCCCGAGATCTCCGCTTCCTTCTACGAAAAAGCCATCGTCCGAACGAATGCGCTGATGGAGGGGTGGCTGCGCAAGCAGGTTGATCGCGGCGTCATCGCTCTCGAAGACCCGCATGCGGCCTGCGGCATGCTGCGCGGCATGATGGCCATGGAGCCCCAGCGCGCCGCCATGCTGCGCCAGCAGCCGGCGCCGGGGATTGAGGAGATCGCGGCCCGGGCGAAAATGTGCGCCGACCTGTTTCTGAACGGCGCAGCAGTCGCTCCGGCTTAATACCCGGTCTTATTCGGTCTTTGAAAGTTCCTTGTCGATGGCCGAAACCAGTCGCTGGTCATCTGCCGTCACGTCAGGCGCAAACCGCGCCACGATCTTGCCATCGCGACCGATCAGGAACTTTTCGAAGTTCCAGAGAATTTCACTCTTATCGTCGGTCGCCAGGCCATTGCTGCGCAGCCGCTCCCGCATCGGACCTTCGCCGACGGCAGTCCCGGCAGCCGCCGTCAGGTTCTGGTAGAGCGGATGCTTGTCCCCGCCCTTGACGGAGATCTTCGAGAAGATCGGAAACTTCACGTCATAGGTCAGCGTGCAGAACTCGACGATCTCGGCATCCGTACCCGGCTCCTGCCCCTTGAAATTGTTTGCCGGAAAGGCGGCAATCACGAAGCCGCGCTCTCGCTTGTCCTCATAGAGCTTCTCAAGCCCTTCATATTGAACGGTGAGGCCGCATTTGGAGGCGACATTGACGACCAAAATCACCTGGCCGCGGTGATCGTTCAGCGTTGTCTCGCGACCATCGGCCAGCTTCACCGGTATATTCAAAAGATCCGTCATCGCTATCTCCACCATGAATTCCGCCGCGGAAGCTATACCCAACGGAGCGTTTGTCCAGCGGGCAGATCCGGTCCACTGACAAAATCAATTAAAACAGCTAGTTTGCCGTCGAGAGCACGGGAGGGCGCGACGAGAAGATGGCACTGGAATCGCTGGTGGCGGCCGTTGTCTTTGCTTTGCTCATGACAGCCTCGATCGGAACGATGCTGACCTATTCAAAGCTGCCTGTGCATCACCGGCAGGACGAGACCAACACCGTCGTTCGGCTCGTCGCCAACACTTTGTCGTCATGACATCGCTGGTCTTCGGCCTGATGATCAATTCCTCGAAGAACACTTTCGGCGAGATCGACAAGAACGTTCACGCGTTCGCAACCCAGATCATCCTTCTCGACCGGACCTTGCGGACCTATGGCCTCGAGGCCACGGAAACTCGCAAGCGTCTGGAGAACTACGTCGAAAAGGCTCTCACCAATCCGGCACGCGCCGCGCCGGATCCGCTGGTCAAAAGCGACCGCACAAGCGAGATTGCCCTCAACGCCGTCGGAGACAGTCTGGCACTGATCGTGCCTTCCGACCCGGGCCATGTGGTGTTGTGGAACGACGCTCGCCAGCAATATCAACGGATCGTCGAGCAGCGTTGGGTCATCGTGGAACAGTCGGAAGGCGTCATCCCAAGGCCGCTCATAAGCATGCTGACGGCGTGGCTGACGTTAATCTTTGCGAGCTTCGGCTATCGCGCGCCAAGAAACATCATTGTCGTGCTGATGTTCACCATCTCCGCGCTCCTGATATCGCTATCGATCTTCATCGTGCTGGATATGGATATTCCATTCTCGGGCTGGATCCAGATCTCCGACACACCTCTTCGCAGGGCGCTTGCCGAGCTTCAACAATAGCAACTGCGAAGCACCGCGTCGGCCTGGAAGGAGCGACGCGGTGTGGCCACGGCATCACAGTTAGCGAACCGCAATCGTCGGCCAGTCGATGAGGTCGGCCTTTGCACCGGCCAGCGTGTTGCGGCTCTGGGAGACCACATCGTGGGGAAAGCCGAGCGATATCGCGCTCGCGTCATCGAGGCGCCGAACCTGCTCCTCACTAAGCTTCACGTCCAGCGCGGCAAGGTTGTCGGCAAGCTGCTCAGCCGTTCGCGGCCCGATGATCGGCAGCGTGCCCTTGTGCAGCACCCAGGCGATGGCGATCTGGCCGGCCGGCACGCCGGTTTCCTCGGCGATTGCCAGAACTGTATCGACCGTTGCCGTCTTGCGCGCATCGCTTTCGGAGTGAATGACGACGCCAAGCCCCTGCTGGCGGCCAGTTTCGCCCTTGCGGTACTTACCGGTCAGGAGCCCGCCGCCGAGCGGCGACCAGCCGACAGTACCAAGGCCAAAGGCCGCCGCCATCGGCAGCAGCTCGCGCTCGGACGTACGCTCGACGAGGCTGTACTCCAGCTGCAGAGCCGACAGCGGCGCAAAGCCACGAAGCTCGGCAAGCGTGGCACCAGTCGCCACGCGCCAAGCCGGGAAGTCGGAAAGTCCGGCATAGAGGATCTTGCCCGACCGGACGAGATCATCGAAACCGCGCATGATCTCGTCGATCGGCGTTACGGCATCCGGCATGTGCGCCCAAAGAAGATCGATCCGATCGGTGCCGAGCCGCTTCAGGCTTGCCTCGACCGACTGAACCATGGCCTTGCGGCTGTTGCCGGTACGCTGGAGGCCGGCCGCGTGACGATCACCGAGCGAGAACTTCGTCGCGACGACCATCTCATCGCGGTCGCTCGCGATGAACTCGCCGACCATCGTTTCCGACTGGCCGAATTGATACTGGTCGGCCGTGTCGATGAAGTTGCCGCCGGCGTTGCGGTAGCCATCGAAGACCACCTTGGCCTCCTCGCGACTGGAACCGTAACCCCAGCCTGTCCCGAAATTGCCTGTGCCAAGTGCCAGGCTGGAGACACGAAGTCCGGTTCGGCCGAAAATCCTATAGCGCATTGTCCTTGCCTTCCTTGCTTCCTTGGTCAATTTTAAATGACGATCGTCATTCATTTGCATTTAAATGACGGACGTCATATGATTTGTCAAGAACAAATGATGAGAGCCTCAAATGCGCCCAACAAAGGAACAGGCGAACCAGAACCGCCAACGGATCATCGACACGGCCGGTCGGCTCTTTCGAGAGAAAGGAATTCATGCTGTCGGCGTCGACGAAGTAATGAAAGGCGCCGGATTGACGCATGGTGGTTTCTACGGCCACTTCAAATCGAAGGGCGACCTTGCCGCGGAAGCCGTCAGCCACGCCCTTTTGGAAAGCCTACGTTCCGAACCCGCCTACGCCACGCTCGGTGCGTTGGCGAAGAATTATTTATCGAGGGCTCATCGAGATGCGGCGGACAGCGGCTGCATGGTTGCGGCTCTTGGCCCGGAAATCGCCCGCCTCCCCAAGGGGCAGCGCGGCGGGATCACCGACTACGTTCGCGCACGCATCGAGCAGGTCGAACAGATCCAGGCGCAGCAGGGGGAAACGGTCGATCGCGGCAGGGCCATAGCAGATCTCTCAAGCCTCGTCGGAGCCCTCGTCATGGCGCGCGCCGTCGATGACCCTGCCCTCTCGGACGAAATCCTCACTGAAACGATCCGTGTCCTTGACGGGCGGCGTTAGGAACTTTGCGCCGGCGCGGCATTGATTAGTCCAGCGGAGCTTACAGTTATCGGTACGGCGGGGCACTCGCCGGTGCCGACCTCAAGTTGCTGGAATCGCATGACAACGCAGCAGATCCTCGCCTTCGGGCTCATCGGCCTGATGATGGCAGTCTTCATCTGGGATCGGTTTCGCTATGACCTGGTTGCCTGTTGCGCTCTCGTGCTGGCCATCTGCGTCGGTATCGTGCCTTTCAACCGGGCATTTTCGGGCTTCAGTGACGACATCGTGATCATCGTCGGCAGCGCCCTCATCGTCAGCGCCGGCGTGGCGCGCTCGGGGATCGTCGATACAACGATCAAGCGCTTCTTTCCGAACCTGACCAAGCTGCATGCGCAGCTCGCGCTGCTGCTCATTGTCGTCGCGCTTCTGTCGGCCTTCATCAAGAACATCGGCGCGCTTGCGATCATGATTCCAGTCGCCTTCCAATTTGCCCGAAAAAGCGGGAGGTCTCCGTCGCTTTACCTGATGCCGATGAGCTTTGCCGCGCTACTCGGCGGGTTGATGACGCAGATCGGCACCTCACCGAACATCGTGGTCTCGCGGCTTCGCGGCGAAATCACCGGGACGCCTTTCACGATGTTCGACTTCACACCCGCCGGCGCGACGCTTGCTCTGGTTGGCATCGTCTTCTTGATCCTTTTCCACTGGCTCGTTCCCGAACGGCAAAACGAGAACCCATCGCTTGAGGAAGCGTTGGATTTGAAGAACTATTTCTCCGAAGCAACGCTCGTCGAAGGCTCCGGCTTCGAAGGCAAAAAGCTCAACGAGCTCCTGCAGCTCGGAGATGGAGAAGTGGTCGCAACCGCGATCCTTCGCGGGCATTCGCGCCTCGCGCCGTTCCCCGACGTTCTCCTGAAGCCGGGCGACACGATTCTGCTGGAGGGGCGTCCTGAAGCCCTGGATCGCGTCGTTTCCAACGCCAAACTCAAACTTTCAGGCAAACCGATCCCCGAAGCAAAGACGGAGGGCGACGTGACTTCGATCGAAGCAGTGGTCTCCTCCGAGTCCATGCTGATCGGGTGGTCCGCGCGCCAGCTCTCGCTCTGGAACCGCCGGCGCATCAACCTGCTTGCGGTCAGCCGGCACGGGCACAGGCTGACCGAACGGTTGAGCGAAGTCACCCTGCGCGCCGGCGATGTTCTTGTACTGCAAGGCAGCCGTCGAAACCTGCCGGCCTTCCTGCAGGAATTCTCCTGTCTCCCATTGGCGCAGCGCGAAATCATGCTCGGTACGCCGCGCAGAGCTTACGCACCGCTGCTGATCCTTGCGACAGCGATGGGGGTGACGGCGGCCGGAATGGTTCCGGTTTCGGTCGCCTTCTTCTGCGCCGCGCTGGCGATGGTCGTTTTTCGGGCCATCCCCCTTGCCGAGGTCTACAAGGCGGTGGACGGCCCGATCCTCATCATGCTTGCCGCGCTGATCCCCGTCTCCGACACATTGCGAACGACCGGCGGAAGCGATCTGATTGCCGGGTGGCTGGGGCACTTCGCCGCCCAGATGCCGCCCTTCGGCGCGCTGACTCTGATCGTCATCACCGCCATGGCGGTAACGCCGTTCCTCAACAATGCGGCAACGGTTCTGGTCATGGCACCAATTGCGGCGAGCTTTGCCCACACGCTCGGCTATAGACCGGAGGCCTTTCTGATGGGGGTCGCCATCGGCGCTGGCTGCGATTTCCTGACGCCGATCGGCCACCAATGCAACACGCTGGTCTTCGGTCCCGGCGGCTATCGTTTCAGCGATTACCCCCGCCTCGGCCTGCCGCTGTCATTCGTCATCGTCCTCGTCAGCGTACCTGTCCTGCTCTACGTCTGGCCTGTCCATTGATGCAATCGCCCATTTTCCTTGACGCGCGCGGTCGAATATGGCCTTAAGGCCAGCCAAATGGGCAATCGGCGGATGAACGGGGGCAGTGCCCTTTTCCGGCCGGTTTCCTGATCCAGTTATCTGCATTCTTTCCGGCCGAACGTCGCTTTCTCAGGAAAGCCGTCCGGCATTCATTTGACGGGCACATAAAATGACAGCTTCCGGCGTCCGCGTCCGCATTGCTCCCTCGCCGACCGGCGAGCCGCATGTCGGCACTGCTTACATCGCTCTCTTCAACTACCTTTTCGCCAAGAAGAACGGCGGCGAGTTCATTCTGCGCATCGAAGACACCGATGCGACGCGCTCGACCCCGGAATTCGAGACCAAGGTGTTGGACGCGCTGAAATGGTGCGGCCTCGAATGGAAAGAAGGTCCTGACATCGGTGGCCCCTACGGCCCGTACCGTCAGTCCGACCGCAAGGACATCTACACCCCATACGGCCAGGAACTGCTGGACAAGGGGCATGCGTTCCGCTGTTTTTGCACGCCTGAGCGTCTGGAGAAGATGCGCGAAGAGCAGCGCGCCGCCGGCAAGGCGCCGAAGTATGACGGCCTCTGCCTGAAGTACTCGGCCGAAGAGGTCTCCGCGAAGATGGCCGCCGGCGAAGGCTCCGTGATCCGCATGAAGATCCCGACCGAGGGCTCCTGCGACTTCACCGACGGCGTCTATGGCGATGTCAGCATTCCGTGGGATTCCGTTGACATGCAGGTCCTGATCAAGGGCGACGGCATGCCGACCTATCACATGGCAAACGTCATCGACGACCATCTGATGCGAATCACCCATGTCGCGCGAGGCGAAGAATGGCTGGCATCCGTGCCGAAGCACATCCTGCTTTACCGCTACTTCGGTTGGGAGCAGCCGGTGTTCATGCATCTGTCGCTGATGCGCAATGCCGACAAATCGAAGCTCTCGAAGCGCAAGAACCCGACGTCAATCTCCTACTACTCCGCTCTCGGCTATATCCCGGAAGCGCTGATGAACTTCCTCGGCCTGTTCTTCGTGCAGATCGCCGAAGGCGAAGAGTTGCTTGATATGGACGAGCTTTCCGAGAAGTTCGATCCCGAAAACCTTTCGAAGGCCGGCGCCATCTTCGACATCCAGAAGCTCGACTGGCTGAACGGCCGCTGGATTCGTGAGAAGCTGTCCGAAGAGGAGTTCCAGGCGCGCGTGCTCGACTGGGCGATGGAGAACGATCGCCTGAAGGCGGGCCTGCGCCTGTCGCAGTCGCGCATTTCCAAGCTCGGCGAACTACCTGACCTCGCAGGCTTCCTGCTGAAGTCCGACCTCGGCGTTGACCCGTCGGCCTTCGCCAAGATCAAGTCACCGCCGGAAGAGATCCTCGAGATCCTCAACACCGTCCAGCCGGATCTCGAAAAGATCCTCGAATGGAACGTCGAGACGATCGAAGCCGAGCTACGCGCCATTGCCGACCGCATGGGCAAGAAGCTGAAGGTCGTCGTGGCCCCGCTCTTCGTCGCAGTATCAGGCTCGTCGCGCTCGCTGCCGCTCTTCGACTCGATGGCGATCCTCGGCCGTTCCGTCGTGCGTCAGCGGCTGAAACTGGCCGCCCAGGCAGTTGCCTCCCTCGTCGGCCCGAAGAACTGAACCGGACGTTTGCATCATGACTGAAAAGACCGAAACAGCGACCCTTTCCTCCGACGCGACCGAGGTCCGCGCCCAGAAGCTGAAGCTGCTGCGCGAACAGATCGGCGAGGTCTATCCGGCGCATTTCCACCGGACCATGACCAATGCCGAACTGGCGGAGAAGTACAAGGACCTCGAATCCGACGTCGAGACGCAGGATGTCGTGACCGTTGCCGGTCGCGTCTATTCCTCGCGCAACTCCGGCATGTTCATGGATATCCATGACGCCTCGGGCAAGATCCAGATCTTCAGCCACAAGGACGTGACGCCGGAAGAAGCCCGCAACATGCTTGGCATGATCGATATCGGCGATATCATCGGCGTGACCGGCACGGTGCGCCGCACGAAGCGCGGCGAGCTGTCGATCAACGCTCGCGAAATCACCATGCTGACGAAGTCGCTGCTCCCGATGCCGGAGAAGTGGCACGGCGTTTCCGACGTCGAGATCCGCTATCGCAAGCGCCACCTCGACATCATGACCAACGAGGAATCGAAGCTCCGCTTCCAACAGCGTTCGAAGATCATGTCCGGCATCCGCCGCTTCATGGAAAACGACGGCTTCATGGAAGTCGAAACGCCGATGCTGCACTCGGTCTATGGCGGCGCCACCGCCGAGCCGTTCAAGACGCATCACAACACGCTGAAGCTCGACATGTACCTGCGCATCGCGCCGGAACTGTACCTGAAGCGGACGTTGGTCTCCGGCCTTACCGACAAGGTATTCGAGATCAACCGCAACTTCCGCAACGAAGGCGTCTCGACCCGGCACAATCCTGAATTCACGATGATGGAGTGCTACTGGGCCTATGCCGACTACGAGGACATCATGGACCTCGTGGAGCGGCTGTTCGAAAGCCTGGCACTGTCGATCCACGGCACGACGGAATTCCCCTTCGGCGACAAGACGATCTCCTTCAAGGGGCCGTTCAAGCGCGTGCCGATGCCAGACGCCGTCAAGGAAGTGACCGGTATCGACTTCCTCGCCATGAAGACCGACGAGGAAGCCCGCGCGGCTGCCAAGGCCGCCGGCTTCGAAGTCGAGAAGGACTGGACCTGGGGCGAATGCCTTGCCTTCATCTTCGAAGAAAAGGTTGAGGCCACGCTCATTCAGCCATCACACGTCACCCACTTTCCGAAGGACATCTCGCCCTTCGCCAAGGAAGTGCCAGGCGAGCCGCGCCTTGTCGAACGCTTCGAGACCTACTGCAACGCCTGGGAACTCGGCAACGCCTTCTCGGAACTCAACGATCCGGAAGAGCAGCGCCGCCGCATGGTCGAGCAGCTGGAGCAGGCGCACGCCCGCGGCGAAAAGGAAAAGCAGCTGGACGACGAATTCCTCGATGCGATCGACCAGGGCATGCCGCCCGCCGGCGGTCTCGGGATCGGCGTCGACCGCCTGATCATGCTGCTCACCAACGCCGCATCGATCCGCGACGTCATCCTCTTCCCGGCTCGACGCAGCAAGGCCGACTGAGCCGGCTTACCTGGAATAGAAAAAGGCGGCGACCCGTTGGGCTCGCCGCCTTTTTTGTTGGAAATGGTTAGTGGCCGGCTTCGGGCGCGGCTTCCGGCGCAGCAGGCTCTTTGGCAGGTGCGGAGCCATGTTCGCCGCCTTCCGCGGGCTTTACTTCCTTTGCCTCTGCTGTCTTCGCAGTTTTCTTGCCCTCTCCTTCGCCGCCCTTGGTAGCGGCAACGGCGATGGGATCGATACAGTCCGAATAGTCCGTGAAGGACGCGTTCATCGCGGTTATCTCGTCCTCGGGTAGATCGACGCGTTCGCCGAAGAACAGCCCGTTGTCCGCCGCCTCCCCGTCATAATAACGGGCGGTGTAGGTCTTGGCTTCCGTGCTTTCGAGGACGGGATCGGGATGCGGAATATAGACGACGTCAGCGCCGATCGCCCTGCCGCGAATATCCGAGCGCAGCGTCGGTCCGTTGGTATCGAGAACGACGACTTGCACGAGATCGGGCTTCTGCGCATCGTAGATCGTCTTGGCGACGCGAAGCGCGGTCTTGACGCGAGTCATGCCATCGGTCGGCTCGGTCTTGATATATTTACGCATCCAGACGCGGTTCTGCTTCTTGATGGTGACGAGATTGACGTCGGTGCAGGAGAGGCCGTTCATCGTCTCTGCGGAAGGGCCAAGGAGCCTATCCTTGCCGATAAAAAGCGCGGCACCGCCGGAGACGCCCCCGAGAAGGGCGACGCCAGCGATGATAAACACCAATTTCCGGGAAGGCCGGAAGATGCGCAGTAGGGCCTTCACGCCAACTGCTCCGCCATTAACAAGCTCCAACGCAATACGAGTGGTTTCGACGCTAGAGAAATGACGTTTCCGAATGCTTAAACGCGGGCTCTAAGTTTGCATCAGTATGGGATTAAGACCAAAAAAGGTCCAAGCTTTCCCTATGCTTGCCAATGTCCTCGCGGCCATGCTCTAACGGCTGATGGCCTTCACGCTTCGCCAGATCCAGTACTTCGTTGCCGTCGCCGAGCAGGGCTCTGTAACGCGCGCCGCGCAGAACCTTTCGATCTCGCAATCGTCGGTCACGGAGGCCCTCAAGGAGCTTGAAACCGACCTCGGCGTCGAGCTTTTCGAGCGTCATCCACGCGGCCTGACGATCACCCACAATGGCCATCAGTTCCTTCGCCATGCGACGAAAATCCTGGCAAGCGTGACGGATGCGCGCACCAGCTTTTCCGGCAAGCAGAACGAGATCTCCGGCAAACTCAACATCGGCGTCACCTCGCTCGTCGCCGGCTATGTGCTCTCCGACCTCCTGGCCCGCTATCGCCGCGCCTGCCCGGGCGTCGAAGTTAGCGCAATCGAAGACAATGGCGGCTATCTCGAGCACCTGCTGGTCGGCGGCGAACTGGATGTGGCCGTCATGGTCATTTCCAACCTGCGCGACCGCATGGCCCTGCAGGCAGAGATCCTGGAGACGTCACCTTACCGGTTGTGGTTGCCCATGGGCCATCCACTCGTTTCCGCCGACATCATTTCCGTGGCGGACATCGCTCGCGAACCGCTGATCATGCTGACCGTCGACGAAATCGAGGAAAACACCGGCAAGCTGCTGTCGGCGCTTGGCGCACGGCCGCATGTCGCCTTCCGCACGCGCTCGGTGGAAGCGGTACGCAGTCTGGTCGCGACCGGTGCCGGCGTGGCGCTATTGCCCGACCTGGTCTATCGCCCCTGGTCGCTGGAAGGCGACCGAATCGAGAGCCGTGACGTGTCCGGCTCCCTTCCGGTCGTCCAGGTCGGCATGGTCTGGCGAAAGGGCTCGAGTTTGCCGCAAGCGGCGCGCGACTTCGTGGGCATCGCAGAAGCCCTGCGATCCGGCCGGCCCCGGTGATCCTTCGGACACGATATCGGAAATTCCGATATCGCCTTTCTGATAAATGAATTTGCGAAACCGGAAAATTCAGCGCACCTTTCAACCGGGAACATAACGCCACGAAAAGTGGCAACAACCGGGAGACATCAGATGAAATATCTTCTGAAATCGTGCACTGCTGCCCTCGCGAGCGTGAGCTTCGTGACGCAGGTTGCCGCAGCCGAACCGCTGAAGGCGCTTGGCAAGGGCGAAGGTGCTGTCAGCATCGTAGCCTGGGCGGGCTACATCGAACGCGGTGAAAGCGACAAGAGCTACGACTGGGTCACCGGCTTCGAAAAGGAAACCGGCTGCAAAGTGTCGGTCAAGACGGCGGCGACCTCCGACGAAATGGTCTCGCTGATGAACGAAGGCGGATTCGACCTCGTCACGGCCTCCGGCGACGCGTCGCTTCGCCTGATCGCAGGCAAGCGTGTCCAGCCGATCAACACCGATCTCATCCCGAGCTTCAAGAACGTCGATCCGCGCCTGCAGAAAGGCGCATGGTACACGGTCAAAGACGTCCACTACGGCGTTCCCTATCTCTGGGGGCCGAACGTGCTGATGTATAACACCGATGCCTTCAAGGATAAGGCACCGACCAGCTGGAAGGTCGTTTTCGAGGAAGAAACCCTTCCCGACGGCAAGTCCAACAAGGGCCGTGTCCAGGCCTATGATGGTCCGATCTACGTTGCCGATGCCGCTCTCTACCTGATGGCGCACAAGCCGGAACTCGGCATCAAGGATCCCTATGAACTGAACGAAGACCAGTACAAGGCGGCGCTCGACCTGCTGCGCGGCCAGCGCAAGCTCGTCTCCCGCTACTGGCACGACGCGATGATCCAGATCGACGACTTCAAGAACGAAGGCGTCGTGGCCTCCGGTTCCTGGCCGTTCCAGGTCAACCTGATGCAAGCCGACAAACAGAAGATCGCCTCCACCTTCCCGGAAGAAGGGGCCACCGGCTGGGCTGACACGACCATGCTGCATGTAGACAGCGAACACCCGAATTGCGCCTACATGTGGATGGAGCATTCGCTGCAGGCCAAGGTCCAGGGCGATGCCGCTGCCTGGTTCGGCGCCGTTCCTTCCGTTCCCGCTGCCTGCAAGGGCAACGAGCTGCTGACCGACGAGGGTTGCTCAACGAACGGTTATGATCACTTCGACAAGATCAAGTTCTGGAGAACGCCGACGGCCAAATGCGCAACGCAGGGCGAGTGCGTACCGTATCACCGTTGGGTCTCCGACTATATCGGTGTGATCGGCGGACGATAATCCGCCCGCACAGCCTCTCCTTCTCCGCAAGCGGAGAAGGCGCCCGCTGAGGGCAAGGCGAGGGGACAATGAAGACAAGAGCGAAACGTCCGAGCGCTGGGGGCAACGACGGAACGCCGAATTGTCCCCTCGTCGGGGCCCCTTGGGCCGCATCCTTCCCGCTGGGAAGATGAAAGACGCAACATCCCGGAGTTTTACAATGATTCCCGCCGTCCGTTTCCAACAGGTCTCGCGCCATTTCGGGCCGGTCCGCGCCGTCGACAGCGTCGATCTCGAAATCGCGCCCGGCGAGTTCTTCGCCATGCTTGGCCCTTCCGGCTCCGGCAAGACAACCTGCCTGCGCCTGATCGCAGGCTTCGAGCAGCCGACGGGCGGCCACATCGAAATCTTCGGTGAGACCGCCGAAGGCATCCCGCCCTATCGCCGCAACGTCAACACCGTCTTCCAGGACTACGCGCTCTTCCCGCATCTCAACATCCTCGACAACGTCGCCTACGGGCTGATGGTCAAGGGTGTCGGTAAGCCAGAGCGCACCAAAGCCGCCGAGCAGGCCCTAGAGCTTGTGAAGCTTCCCGGCTACGGCGCGCGCAAACCCGGACAGCTCTCCGGCGGCCAGCGGCAGCGTGTGGCGCTCGCCCGCGCCCTCGTCAACAAGCCGAAAGTCCTTCTCCTCGACGAACCGCTCGGCGCGCTCGACCTGAAGCTGCGCGAGCAGATGCAGGAGGAATTGAAGAGCCTGCAGCGCGCGCTCGGCATCACCTTCATCTTCGTCACCCACGACCAGGGCGAGGCCCTGTCGATGGCCGACCGCGTCGCCGTCTTCAACAACGGCGGCATCGTCCAGGAAGGTACGCCGCATGACATCTATCGGCGCCCGAAGACGCGTTTCGTCGCGGATTTCGTCGGCTCCTCCAATGTCATTGCGCCCGATATGATGACCGCGCTCGGCGGCGAGAAGCGCTGGGCGAGCCTGCGTCCGGAAGCGATCCACGTCGCCGGCGAAGGCGTTGAGGCGCGTGTGGAGCATGCAAGCTTCCTCGGCGCGGCAACCCGCCTCTCGGTCGATATCCGCGGCACCCGCCTGCACGTCATGCTGCCGGCCGGCGCCAACGTGCCGGATGTCGGCACAAGCGTCCGCCTCGTCTGGCAGCCCGTCGACGTGCATTACATGGATGACGCAGCATGACAGCGCTTGCCCTCACCAAACCGGCGGAACTGCGCGAGACCTCGATCCTTCCCGGTCGCGGCGGTTTCTTCGGACAGCTCTCGGACGCCTTCTGGCGCCATCCTAGACTGCTGCTCTTCCTGATGCTGACGCCGCCGCTCCTGTGGCTCGGCATCATCTACATCGGCTCACTGATTGCGCTGCTCCTGCAGAGCTTCTTCTCGATCGATGATTTCTCGGGCCTGGTGAATTACGAGTTCACGCTTGCGACCTATGCGCAACTCCTCAGCCCGACGAATTTCGACATCATCATCCGCACCATCATCATGGCGGCGCTGGTGACACTGGCTTCTGCCGTCGTCGCCTTTCCCATCGCCTACTACGCTGCTCGCTATGCGCAGGGCAAATGGAAGGCGCTGTTCTACCTCGGTGTCATGCTGCCGCTGTGGTCGAGCTATCTCGTGAAGATCTACGCCTGGAAACTCATCCTCGCGAAGGAAGGCATCCTCACCTGGATCTTCGAGAAGCTGCACCTGTCCTGGCTGCTCGACGGCATCCTCAACCTGCCCGTTGTCGGTGGCAATTCGCTGTCGGTCAGCTATCTCGGTACGTTTGTCGTCTTCGTCTATGTCTGGCTGCCCTACATGATCCTGCCGACACAGGCAGCACTCGAACGCGTCCCAGGCAACCTGATCGAGGCGTCGTCCGATCTCGGCGCCACACCGAGCCAGACCTTCCGCACTGTACTTTTCCCGCTGGCGCTGCCCGGTATCGTCGCCGGCTCGATCTTCACCTTCTCGCTGACATTAGGCGACTACATCATCCCGCAGATCATCGGTTCGTCGCGCCTCTTCATCGGCCAGGCGGTCTATGCCCAGCAGGGCACCGCGGGCAACGTCCCGCTCGCGGCCGCCTTCTCCGTCGTCCCGATCGTCATCATGGCCGTTTATCTCTGGCTGGCCAAGAAACAGGGGGCCTTCGATGCGCTCTGACCGTTCCCAGCGTTCACCGCTGCTTCTAAAGATCGCCGCAGCCGGTGGCCTGCTCTTCCTACACCTGCCGATCCTCTTGATCTTCGTCTATGCCTTCACGACGGAAGAGAAGAGCTATCAATGGCCGCCACCGGGACTGACGACGCAATGGCTCGCCATCGCGTGGAACCGCCCGGATGTCTGGTCAGCGCTCGGCCTCTCCGTGCAGGTCGCCTGCATCGCCACCGCGATCGCGCTAGTGCTCGGCACGCTCTGCGCAGCCGCCGTAAGCCAGACGAAGTTCTTCGGCCGTGAAGCAATCTCGCTCCTCGTCATCCTACCGATCGCGCTGCCCGGCATCATCACCGGCATTGCACTGCGCTCGGCCTTCAGCCTGTTCGACATTCCATTTTCGGTCTGGACGATCGTGCTCGGTCACGCGACCTTCTGCGTCGTTGTCGTCTACAACAACGCCGTCGCCCGCTTCCGCCGCACCTCGGGTTCACTGATCGAGGCATCGATGGATCTAGGCGCCGACGGTTTCCAGACCTTCCGCCACGTCATCCTGCCGAACATCGGGACCGCGCTTCTGGCCGGCGGCATGCTCGCCTTCGCGCTGTCTTTCGACGAAGTCATCGTCACCACCTTCACCGGCGGCCAGCAATCGACGCTGCCGATCTGGATGCTCGAAGAACTCATCCGCCCACGCCAACGCCCGGTCACCAACGTGGTCGCGATGGTCGTCGTGCTCGTCACTTTCCTGCCGATCCTGGCAGCCTACTACCTCACTCGCGACGGCGACCAGGTCGCCGGAGCCGGCAAATAATTAAGGGAGAACATTATGGACACCGCGATGCTGATTGGGTCCCGTTTCGAAGCGGGCACGGAAACGGAAGAGCACATCCTGAACCCGAAGACGGGCGAGACCGTGCTTGACCTGCCGGAAGCCTCGCTTGCCCAGATCGACGCTGCCGTCGACGCCGCAGAATCCGCATTCCAGGACTGGTCGCAGACGACACCGGGCCAACGCTCCAGCTACCTCCTCAAGATCGCCGATGCGATCGAGAAGGACGCCGAGGGGTTTGCCGCGCTGGAAGCCCTGAACTGCGGCAAGCCGATCAATGCCGTGTTGAACGACGAAATCCCGGCAATCGTCGATTGCTACCGCTTCTTTGCAGGCGCCGTCCGCAATCTGCACGGCCCCGTCGCCGGCGAATACCTGCCTGGTCATACATCAATGATCCGCCGCGATCCGGTCGGTATCATCGGCTCCATC
This sequence comes from Rhizobium sp. IBUN, assembly GCF_000510625.1. NCBI lineage: Bacteria > Pseudomonadati > Pseudomonadota > Alphaproteobacteria > Hyphomicrobiales > Rhizobiaceae > Rhizobium > Rhizobium sp. IBUN. Next base: position 67,009 of record NZ_AZNV01000004.1, on the reverse strand, counting down.
GCGCCGTGGAACTATCCGCTGATGATGATGGCCTGGAAGCTGGCTCCGGCAATCGCCGGCGGCAACACCGTCGTCTTCAAGCCCTCCGAACAGACGCCGCTCACCGCACTTAAGATGGCGAAGCTGCTTGCCGATATCCTGCCGGAAGGCGTCGTCAACGTCATCCTCGGCCGCGGCGAGAGCGTCGGCAATGCCCTGATCAATCATCCGAAGATTTCGATGGTCTCGATCACAGGCGACGTCGCTACCGGCAAGAAAGTTCTGCAGGCAGCCGCCAAGACCGTGAAGCGCACCCACCTGGAACTCGGCGGCAAGGCGCCGGTCATCGTCTTCGACGACGCCGACATCGACGCTGTTGTCGCGGGCATCCGCAGCTTCGGCTACTACAATGCCGGCCAGGACTGCACCGCCGCCTGCCGCATCTACGCCGATGCGAAGGTCTACGACAGGTTCGTCGCCGACCTCTCCTCAGCCGTCTCCTCGATCAAGTTCAATCAGGCCGACGACACCGAGAACGAGATCGGCCCACTGATCTCCAAGCGCCAGCGCGACCGCGTCGAAAGCTTCGTCGCCCGCGCGTCCGAACACAAGCACATGGAAATCACCACCGGTGGCAAGACCTCCGGCGACAAGGGCTTTTTCTACACGCCGACGGTCGTCGCCGGCGCCACGCAGGATGACGAGATCGTTCGCCGCGAGGTTTTCGGTCCGGTCGTTTCCGTCACCCGCTTCACCGATGTCGAGGATGCCGTCACCTGGGCGAACGACAGCGACTACGGCCTCGCTTCGTCGGTCTGGACCAAGGACATCAGCCGCGGCATGAAAACTGCCGCCCGCCTGCAATATGGCTGCACCTGGATCAACACGCACTTCATGCTCACCAACGAAATGCCGCATGGCGGCCTGAAGCAATCAGGCTATGGCAAGGACATGTCCGTCTACGCACTGGAGGACTACACCGCCGTCCGGCACGTAATGATCAACCACGGTTGATCCCGCGCGGCCGGGCCGACGGGCGGGCCGTAACCTGCAAACAAGAACATGCAACAAAAGGGGAGTCGAAATGAAACGCCGTACCATTCTTGCCGCCTTCGGAGGCATCTGTCTCGCCTCGACGCTTTCGGCCATGCCGGTCTATGCGGCCGATCAGACGCCGGTTGAGGTCGTTCAACAGTACCTGGCCGCATGGAACGCCCACGATGCCGGCAAGGCCGCTTCCTATTTCGATGACAAGATCAGCTACTACGACGCATCGGTTGGCAAGCCGACCGTCGGCAAGGCCGAGGCCAAGGCGGCCGTGATCGACAACTTCATGACCGCTGCGCCGGATCTGAAATGGGAGATGCGGGGTGATCCGATCGTCAGCGGAAACAAGGTTTCCTTCGAGTGGACCTTCTCAGGGAAGAACAGCGGTCCTTGGGCCGATGGGACCAAGGCAACCGACAAGTCCTTCTCCTTCGACGGTGCCTCGGTCTTCGTCATTGAGAACAACGTGATCAAGCAGCAGTCGGACTACTACGACGCCCTTGGCTTCTACAAGCAACTGGGCCTGATGTAACGGCAATCCGGCCGGCGGCGCTCCCCAGGGGCGTCGCCAACGCTTTCAGCTACCGCTGCGGCCTGCGCCCACCGTTGCGTAAAATATGGAACAAATTTCCTCGCCCTGCGTCATCTAAACGATGAGCAAAAAGGAAAAAATCCATGCTTAGATGGGCTCTCATATTCTTCGTTATTTCGCTGATTGCCGGTTTCTTCGGCTTCTCCGGCATCTCGGCCGCAACGGCAACGATTGCTCGCGTTCTCTTCGGCATCGCGCTGGTGATCTTCCTGATCTTCCTGATTCTGGCGCTAATGGCAGGCAATGCGGTGCTTTAACCTGCCGCCGCGCGTTGGGCGGCAAAGAGAGGCACCGAGTCCTTGAAGCCTTTCAGGGAAACAGCTCCCAGTCCCTGGAAGGCAAGACCGCGTGCTTCCGCTTCGGCGGCAGCACGCGTATTGAGGCAGACAAGTGTTTGGGACGGCCCGGCAACGGCCGAAACGCGCGCCGCGAGATTGACCGTCCGGCCGAAAATATCCCCGTCACGAGGCACAACCTGCCCCGTCGCTACACCGACCCGCACAGGCGGCAACTCATCCAAACGGCTCTGCTCCACCAGCGATAGCGATGCTTGCACCGCCGAGGCTGCATCCGGAAACAGCATCATGACGCCGTCGCCCAGTGGCTTGACGATACGTCCGTCGAACGCGCATGAGAGCCGCTGGGCGATTGCTTCAAAACGGGCGGCCTTCTCGGCGGCAGACACATCGCCAATCTCATGCGTCAAGCCCGTGAAGCCGGAAAGGTCGGCAAACGCCACGGCCGGCAGGCTGTCCTCGTCGCCAGGCTCCAGCCCGTGTTCGCGCAGGGCATCCTGCAGCCTTCCGACGATATTGTCGAACACCGCCTCCTCCAGCATCCGCCGCTGCAGCAGGAACAGCATCCGGAAGCCGATCCGCTGCAGTGCCAAGCGCTTGGTGGCGGCAACCTCGAGAAGATGATGGTAGCTAAGGCCCGCATTCAGCATCGGCTCTTCGACCTCGCCGCGGAAGAGGTCGCGCATCGTGTCGACACAGCGGCGAACCGACTGACCGAAAACGCGCAGCACCCGCTCCATCCCGACAACGGAGGCACCAAGCTGCCTGCACTCCGCCAACAGCCAGATAAAATTCCGCATCGTCCTCGCGAAGCGATTGATCCGCTGAAAGCGGCGGCAAGCTGGCGCATGCCCTTATGCCATTCAGCTCGTCGAGATCCAGTTGCCCTGCCGCCACCTCGGCCGAAACCAACGCCTCGGTCATCGTTACGGGCTCGAACATCAGCTGATTGGCGAACTCCAGAGTAAAGATCCGCCGCCTCAGACCTTCCGCCAGCACATCGAGGCTGATGCCGGCTTCTTGCAGGGCAAGTATCAATCGGAGCCGGCTGACATCGCTTGCGGCATAGCCTGTGTATCCAGGACCAATGATCTCTAGGCGCTCGAGATCACACAAGCGGGCATCGTCACAGCCGGCAAGGACCAACAATCTCTCACGCGGCAATGCTTCCATCACGGCAACCTCTGGAGAATGAGATTGCTTCATACATCAAATCCGTGTGTCCCTCCACGCAGCCAAAGGCGTTAGAGCAGACTTGCTCCGACATTGATGGCAAGGGCCAGGATCGTCGTATTGAACAGGAATGAGAGGATGGAATGCAGGAGCGTCAGCTTGCGCATGGTGACCGATGTCGTCGCAACGTCGGCCGTCTGTGAGGCAACGCCGATCGTGAAGGAGTAGTAGAGGAAGTCCCAATAAATAGGCTCGTCATTGCCTTCCGGAAACTTCAGCCCTTCCCCCTTGGCCTCTCCGCCATAGAAGCGATGTGCGTAGTGCACCGTGAACAAGGTGTGCAGGAATGCCCAGGAGATCAGGATCGTGGCGATTGCACCAAGCGATCGTACGAGCGCCTCGCTTGCGTCAGCCCCCTTGGCTGCATGAAGTTCCAGCGCGATACCGGCAATGCTGGCGAGCGCCGCCAAAATAGACAGCGCCATCAGGAAGACGTCTGAAAGGTCGAGATCCTCAGCTCTCTCGCGGATGCTAGCGACGGTCGCGCGCAGCATTCGGCGCCAGGTGAGCGCCGTAAAGACGATAGCGCCGGCGTTCCAGCCAAAAATCAGGTTCTGCGGATTGACCTCGCGGCTGGTGAGCAGCAGGAAAGTCACGAGTCCAGCGGTCACGGCGACGACGAACACCATGTGTCTGCGTAGTTGCTCCATGACCTGACTTTCCCGGCGCCCAGCGTCTGCCGCCGTCACAATCCTACCGCTGCAAGATTGCCTTTGATATCAGTTTGATGGCGGCAGGAGCAATATGGCTTTAGCCGGTCCAGCCGCCATCGACGACATGGATCTGGCCCGTCGTGAAGCCTGCCTCGTCACCGGCAAGATAGGTCACCAGAGCGGCGATCTCCTCGGGTGTGGCGATGCGACCCATCGGCTGGCGGGCGATGAAATCCTTCAGTGCCTTTTCGTAGTCGCCGGTCGCACGCAAGCGCTCGTGCAGCGACGGGCTGTCCACGGTACCGGGGCAGATCGCATTGGCGCGGATACCCTTGGCAACAAAGTCGGCGGCAATCGACTTGGTGAGGCCAATCACGGCTGCCTTCGATGCACTGTAGGCAAAGCGATTGGGAACGCCCTTCACACTGGAGGCGACCGAAGCCATGTTGACGATCGACCCCTTCCCCTTCTCCAGCATCCCGGGAAGGAAGGTACGGCAGGTCGTATACATCGCCTTGGCATTCAGGTTAAAGGAAAAGTCCCAGTCCTTCTCCTCGCATTCGAGGATCGAGCCTGCATGAACGAAGCCTGCGCAATTGAAGAGAACGTCGATCGGGCCGATCGTGGCTGCGAAGGCACGGACTGCGTCGCCATCGAGCGCATTGAGGACATGCTTCTCGGCGCCTTCCAGGGTGGAAAGCGTGTTTTCGTTGATATCGGTCGCATAGACATGCGCGCCGAGTGAAATGAAGCGCTCAGCGCTTGCTCGACCGATACCCTGACCTGCCGCCGTGATGACGACTTTCTTGCCTTCCAGACCGTGGCTCATACATCCTCCCAAATTCCGGCGCTTGCGGCGCATTCATTCATATGCAAACAATATATTCAGATTGGCGTCAACCTGATGGAGCGAGGTTTGCGCCGGAAGCCTAGTTGATCTTGTGTGGCCGGGCATGAAAAATCTGGTGGCTGAAAAGCCAGTCGGCGCCGCCGCCGCAGCTTGCGGCAAACAGCATGGCATGAAGGGGAGGAACCGCATGCTCTTCGACACACACCTGCACATCGTCGACCGGCAGGCGCTCGACTATCCCTGGCTCTCCGGCGCGGGTGATCTTAATCGTGACAATCTCTATGAAGACTATGCGCGCGATGCGCTACGCTGCGGCATCTCCAATGTGCTGCACATGGAAGTGGACGTTGCACCGGCGCGCATCGACGACGAGACGAATTACGTCAGGGAAGTCAGCCGCCGCCAGGGCAGTCTTGTGCGTGGCGTCATCGCCGCCTGCCGGCCGGAAGAGGATGGTTTCGCGGCCTATCTGGAGCGATCGGCTGCCGATCCCTTCGTCAAAGGCTTCCGCCGCGTCCTCCACGTGGCCCCCGACGACACAGCCGCCCGACCGCTGTTTCGCGAGAACATCAAGCGCCTCTCCGGCACCCGCATGACGTTCGATCTCTGTGTCTTCCCGCATCAATTCGAGACCATCCTCGCGCTGGTCGATCACTGCCCGGATGTTCGCTTCATTCTCGACCATTGCGCCAACCCGCCGATCAAGGATGGGATGAGCGAGGTCTGGCGCAAGGGCATCACGGAATTCTCCCGCCGCTCGAACGTGACGGCAAAGATTTCAGGCGTCATCGCCTATGGGGATCTCGAAAACTGGTCGGTCGAGAGCCTCCGCCCGTATGTCGAACATACGATCGGCAGCTTCGGTTGGGATCGCGTCGTCTGGGGCAGCGACTGGCCCGTTTGCACGCTCGGCGGCGGGCTGGCACCCTGGGTCGCTGCCACCCATGCGCTGACCTCGGGCTGCAGCCCGGAAGAGCGCGACAAGCTCTATCAGGCCAACGCCAAGCGCATCTGGTCGATATGACACGAAAAAGGGCGGCACCGATGGCACCGCCCTTCTTGGTTGGAGCGCTCGTAAGCCTTAAGCAGCTGCGAGCTGCAGTTCTTTCTGAACGTTGCTGCGAAGCGTACCGAGGTCCTTGGCGAAGGCACGGATGCCTTCGGCGAGCTTTTCGGTCGCCATCGCGTCTTCGTTCATCATCCAGCGGAAGATCTTTTCGTCGACGGTGATCTTCGGGGCAGGCTTCGTCACATCAGGCGACAGCTTGCGCTCGAGCTTGCCCTGATCGTTGGAGAGTTCGTCGAGCAGGTTCGGCGCGATCGTCAGGCGATCGCAACCGGCCAAGGCTTCGATTTCGCCGGCGCTGCGGAACGAGGCACCCATGACGATCGTCTTGATGTCGTTGCCCTTGTAGTAGTTGTAGATGTCGCGGACGGAGATGACGCCCGGATCTTCCTCAGGCGTGAATTCCTTGCCAGTCGACTTCTTGTACCAGTCGAGGATGCGGCCAACGAACGGCGAAATCAGGAACACCTTGGCGTCCGCGCAGGCAACCGCCTGGGCCTTGGAGAACAGGAGCGTCAGGTTGCAGTCGATGCCTTCCTTCTGCAGGATTTCGGCGGCGCGAATACCCTCCCAGGTCGAAGCCAGCTTGATGAGGATGCGGTCACGCTCGATGCCGCGTTCCTTGTAGGCAGCGATGATCGAACGGGCCTTGGCAAGCGACGCTTCGGTATCGAAGGAAAGGTCCGCATCGACTTCGGTTGACACGCGGCCCGGAACGAGCTTCACGAGCGCGGCACCGACGGAGATCGCCAGGCGATCGGCAACGGCGGCGGAAACGGCCTCCGGATTGCCGCCCTGCTTCTTGCCCCAGGCAACAGCTTCCTTGACGGTATCTGCGAACATCGGCGTACCGAGTGCCTTCAGCACGATGCTTGGGTTCGTCGTGCAATCGACGGGCTTCAGACGGGCAACAGCCTCGATGTCACCGGTATCGGCAACGACCGTGGTAATCTCGCGGAGTTGGTCAAGCTTGGATGTCATGGTTACTGGTCCTTTTGACTTGAGCTGCGCGCCGATGCGAACTTCGCCCGGCAAATAATCTACGAATGGGCAGTCTGCGAGCCGCCTATGTAAGCAGCGGTCGCGTCATCCCCTCGAAACGGCGTCACGCCTCGGCCGCCAAGTGCCGATGGGACGTCCCGCTTACCTGCACATTACCTCCTCGGTCGCACGGATGCGACTTCTTGGCGGCGACTATCACTATTCCCCGCCAGATATGTCAAGGACATTTGTGCATTTCAATTGACATAAGTGTCACACCCGTCATTATCGGCGGAACAACGAACCTGTCCTGGCTTGATGATAGATCTAGGGCGCAATTCGCTTCGGAGGAGATGTGGTCAAGCTCAAACGTGGCACGCATACGGCTTATTCCGAAGCATCCTCCCTTAGGTTGCGTGCGGCTTGGCTCTATTACAATCAGGGACTGACGCAGAAGGATGTCGCCGAACAGCTCGGCATCAGCCGCACGACCGTGATCCGCCTGCTCGATGAGGCGATGAAGCGCAGCGAAGTGCAGATTTGGATCAACGACTCGATCGGCGATTGCGTCGAACTTTCGGTAAAACTCGAGCGCGCCTATGGCCTCGACGAAGCGATCGTCGTGCCGGCGCCGGCGCAGCCTGACGCCAACTCGTTGGCAAAAAGCGTTGGCCTTGCGTTGGGACAGTTCCTCTCCGAGGCCATTCCAGACGACTACACAATCGGCGTCGGCTGGGGCCGAACCATGACGGCTTCGCTCTCAAGTTTCCGGCCGCCCCGCCGCGACAATTGCAAGGTCGTCTCCCTCCTCGGAGGTGTCGTCGCCGTCCACCAGACGAACCCGATCGACTACACCTGGCGCCTCGCGAGCCAGCTCGGCGCCGAATGCTATATGTTCCTTGCCCCGCTTCTGGTGGATTCGACGGAAACGAAGCGGAACCTCATCGAGAAATGTGGCCTGGACACGATCTATCGGCTGGCGGAAACGCTGGATCTCGCGATTGTCAGCTGTGGCGACATCGGCCCGCACTCTACCTCCCTGTCGGAAGGGTGGATCTCGAAGGCCGAGCTGCAGCAGCTGATCGACGCCGGCTGCGTCTGCGACACGATGTTCAACTTCCTCGACAAGGACGGCAACACGATCGATCACTCGATCAACAGCCGCGTCATGTCCGTGGATCTCGACACATTGAAGAGGGCCAAGCACATCGTGCTGTCATCCGGCGGCGCGCATCGCGCGGTCGCAATCCGTGCCACCATCAAGCGGATCGGCTGTAACACGCTGATCACGGACGAGGGTGCCGCCAAGGCTCTGCTGGGCCTGGCAGAGGCGGCTTAGCGGCGTTTAGCCAGCATCCGCTATCGCAGCTGGCACAGATGCGACAGTTGCGATTGCGCCCAGTTGCGCCCGAAATCCTGGGTATCCGGCAGTGCCGATAAAAGACTTCCGATCTCGCCATCGATTTCTAGATGGGTGTCCGTGATCCTGCATGCACCCACATCAAGGGCGACGGTGGCAACAACCTTGCCTTCCACCGGCGCCATCTGGAAGAGCGAATTGTCGCCAGTTTCGCAGGTCAATAGCGCCGTCGCCCTGATGGATGCGAGACTGCCCCCCGTAGAACAGACATCTGCAGACACAACCTTGAAGCTGCTGGTTCGATTGGGTCCCACGGGAAGCTGTTCGCATAACTGCGCGGTCGATATCGCGCGCGCCACCTCCGGCCATTCCGGGCTACTCATCGCCGATTTGCAGCCCGCCCAGGCCGGAACCAGCGACATCGCAAGCAGGCCAACGGCAATGCCGACGACCTTGCATGGCTTTTCTCCAGGGTTCATTTCCGCCTCCTCGAGTCCCAGCCATGGAATCAAGCAGGTGATTCCTGAGTTTTTGATGGCAGGACTCCCGAGGGAGGAAGCGTATCCACAGGTTGGATCGATGCGTCGCCGCGATCAGGCGTGCGCCGCCTCCCAGCCGAGCATGGCCCGCTTGCGCGTCAGGCCCCAATGGTACCCCGTCAACGCCCCGCTTTTGCCAAGCGCGCGATGGCAGGGAACCACGAAGGAAATCGGATTGGCGCCGACCGCCGCACCAACCGCGCGCATCGCTGTCGGTCGGCCGATATCGTGGGCGATGTCGCTGTAGGTGACAGCCTTGCCGAAGGGGATCTTCAGCAGGCTTTCCCACACCTGCACCTGGAAATCGGTGCCGATCAGCACGACACGCAGCGGCTGGTCCGATGTCCAGCGGCCCGGCTCGAAGATCCGCGTTGCGTAAGGTGCCGTCGCTTCGATATCCGCGACATAGGTCGCATTCGGCCAGCGGCATGTCATATCATCGAGACACGCGGCCTCGTCACCGTAATTGCTGAAAGCAAGCCCCGCGAGGCCACGGTCCGTCGCCATCACAAGCGCAACCCCAAAGGGTGAAGGATGGAAGCCGTAGCGGATCGTCAACCCACCGCCTTTGGCCTTCCATTCGCCGGGCGACATCGCCTCATGCGTGACGAAGAGATCGTGCAGGCGGCTGGGACCGGACAGCCCGACCTCGATCGAGGTCTCCAGCAGGGGCATCGCTTCCTCGCGTAGAAGCCGCTTCGCGTGGTCGAGCGTGACTGCCTGCAGGAAAGCCTTCGGAGACAGGCCGGCCCACCGCGTAAACGTCTTCTGCAACTGCGTCGGCGACTGATTGAGCCGCGCTGCGATCGTCTCCAACGACGGCTGATCGCGATAGTCCTCGGTGATGAGTTCGATCACCTGGCGCACGGTCTCGTAATCAGAGCCATCAGGCGTGATGTCTTTGTTCAGCTTGGCTACCATATTCATGATCTTTCTCCTTGTACCAAGGAGATAGTCAAGTGACCTCTCGCAAGCCACCCGATTCTTGCGTGCCGGTCAAATCCGTTGCTTGACGGTGGCAAGCGCCCCCTTGAAGGCCTTAGCGAAGCTCTCGCGATCATCGGGATTGAGGAAGGAGCCGATATCCGTGCCCCTTCCTTCGCCGGAAATATACATGGAAAGAATGCCTATCTCCTGATGTCTGCGAACGAAGAAGCGCGTCCAGAAGGGATTGAAGTGATGCTCGATCATCCGACCGGAGGGCGCGAACTTGCGGACGGAAATATCCGTACGCGACACGGTCACTTCCTCCCGCGCGCGGCCAGACCGATAGTTCAGCCAGAAGGCGCCGTAAAGGAGCAGAAAATCAAGCCCGAAGAAGAAGCCGATCGGCCAGGCGCCCGTCGCGACGAAGAACATGCCATACAGGCCGCACACTGCGCCGGTCAAAAGCAGCAACACCTTGAAACCCTTGCGGCCAAGCGACCGGTAAGGAAAAAGCTCGGCGGCAAAAACAGGTTGTTCGTCGGCTTTATCGGCGTTGCTTTCCATCATGGCTGGCAAGTATAGGTTTTCCATGCCAACTCCGAAACTCAAATCCGCCGTCACATCGTCGCAGAACTCAAAAGTGATCGTTCGCCAGAAGAAGCCGGCAACGGTCCGTTCTGCCTATTCCGAAGCCGAGCGCGAGGAGATATTCCGTCGCTTCTCCATCCAGCGGCCGGAGCCGAAAGGCGAACTGGAACACACGAACCCGTTCACGCTCGTCGTCGCTGTAGCCCTCTCCGCCCAGGCGACGGATGCCGGCGTCAACAAGGCGACACGCGCACTCTTCAGGGTTGCCGACACGCCCGAAAAGATGCTGGCACTCGGCGAGGAGCGGGTGCGCGACTACATCAAGACGATCGGCCTCTACCGCAACAAGGCGAAGAACGTCATCGCTCTCTCACAGATGCTGGTCGAGAAATTCGGCGGCGCTGTGCCGCAAACGCGTGACGAGCTGGTGATGCTCCCCGGTGTCGGCCGCAAGACCGCCAATGTCGTGCTCTCCATGGCTTTCGGTCAGGCGACGATGGCGGTGGACACACACATTTTCCGCATCGCCAACCGCATCAAGCTGGCGCCGGGAAAGACGCCCGACGAGGTCGAGGAGCGGCTGATGAAGGTGGTACCGAAGCACTATCTCTATCATGCCCACCACTGGCTGATCCTGCATGGCCGCTATACCTGCAAGGCACGCAAGCCGGAATGCGAGCGCTGCGTCATCGCCGATATCTGCAAGTCGCCGGAAAAGAGCTGCGACGTGCCGGCGCCTTTGGTCGAGCTACCGCGCCAAGTGATTGGAGAGGCCGTCGAGTAAGTCTGCGGCAGATCTCGGCGCTACCGATTTTGCCCTACCCGCGAAAGCCCGCGTCCTGGCGCGAAACCAGCTTGTGCAGGTGCACCATCAATCCAGCGGCGAAAAGCGGCGTCAGCAGATTGACGATAGGGATGGCAAGGAAGCCCGCAATAACAAGCCCCGCAAGGAACACCGTCGCCGCATGTTTGGCCCGAAACGATCGTGCCTCCTGCGGCGAACGAAACCGTATTGCGGCGAACTCGAAGAATTCGCGGCCGAGCAGGTAGCCGTTGACGAGGAAGAACGCGATTATGTTGACGCCCGGCACGAACAGCAGAAAAAGCGCCACGATGTTGCCGAGGATAACCACGCCAAGAAGCTTGATCGAGCTTGTGAGCGCCGGACCGAGCGGCATCGCCGTTCCAGGCTGATCCGAGGGATAATCCCGTCTTTCAATCACCTCGGCCACATCGTCGAGAAACAGGCCGGCAACCAATGCCGTCACCGGTGACAGCAAAAGCGCCAGGCCAAGTGCAAGGCCGAGGCTGGCTGCGATCGCAAACACGAAGCCGAGCCACCCTGCCCAGTCCGGCATGGCGGGAAAGAAACTGGCAATCCACGGGAAGACGTACGATATGAAGGCACTGCGCAGCGCCAGCCAAAGCCCGACGAGCAGCAGGAGGGTCAATCCCAAGACCTTCCAGAACACTGACCGCGTCTCTGGCGCGAAAAGATTGATGAGAGATAGGCGGGCCGCCTGAAAGATCATTCCGAGGTCTCCGGTTGCAACAACCATGTAGGAATCCGAACTTTGAACGGCAAGGCTGAAACAAACTCGGATGACTAGCCCAAAACTTGTCGGAAAATCTATGTTACTATATAGTAATTTATCAACTATGATTGCTTGATCCTGAAACGCAGCTTCCGGAATAGTTGCAAACGACAAGCGTTGGCCATGCGTATCCGAGAAATGCTTTCGGGAAGATCGGGACGGGCCAACGTGGAAGATTTTGTTCAGAAGCTCCGCCAGTATGCCAAGTCCGGCACGCCGGCCGAACGACGAATCGCGAAATATTTCTCCGAGCATCTGAACGACCTGCCGTTCGAAACAGCCGCGTCGGTTGCCGATCGGCTGGATCTGAGCCCCATGACGGTGGGCCGCTTTCTACGCGCGCTCGGCTATCAGGGGCTCGACAGCGTCAAGGTCCATATCCGCGAAACAACCACCATTTCGCCAATGCAGATGCAGGCATCGCTCACCCAGCTGCAGGCCGACGCTTCCGCCGGCAAGCCGCTCGCGGTACTGGTCTCCGAGCAGATCCAGGCGCTGCACCATATCTACCATTTGACGGGCCAGCCCCTCTGGAATGAAGCCGTGTCGATGATATCATCCGCTCATGAGGTTCTTGTCGCCTCGCATGCGCATCTTTCCGGCTTCGCGTCCCACTTTGCTCAGCGATTGACCCATGCGCGCGACGGCGTCCACGCGCTTGATGGAACGGGCAGCCGCTTCGCCGAACTCTTCGCACGGCTCGATGGCAATGACGCCTTGCTGATCGTGATCGACAGCCGGCGCTTTGGCAAAGCCCGGCTGCTGGCCCGGACGGCACGGCGCTATGGATACAAGGTTATCTTGATTACAGCACAAGGCACCAACTGGATTCCGGATCAGGCCAATATCGTACTCGCCCTTCCGCCTGCCCGATCCGATGACGAAGACAACCTGCCGCCGCTGATGGTCCTCCTCGACTGTCTGTCGGAAGACGTTGTCACTGCGGCGGGCGAAGAAGCAGGCGCCCGCACCCGTCGCATGGCTGAATTCGGCAGCATGCTTGGAGACGGCGGAAACCGGTAGAGTCTTCCAGGATTAGGCGCCTACTCCATCGCTTCCAGTTCCGCGCGGTGGCGATACATGGCAAGCAGCCGGCGATAATCCCGGTCATAAAATGCCTGCTTGGCTGTATCCGGCAATCGCTCTTCGCCACCGGAGTACATGGCCGCCCCTGCTTCTGCGAGATCTCGATAGAGACCGCACGCCACGGAAGCGGCCATCGCCGTACCGAGGAGCACCGCCTCGTTCATTTTCGGCACAACGACCCTGCAGCCGGTTGCATCCGAATAGAGTTCCATCAGCACCGGATTTTTCACATGGCCGCCCGCGACATGCAGGGTGTCAGGCACATAGCCATATTCCTTCATCCGCTCGAGGATGTGACGGATCCCGAGCGCGATCGCGACTGCTGCGCGCCAATAGAGCGCGCAGAGTCCGTCGAACGACGTGTCGAGCGTCAGGCCGCTGATGCTGCCGACGGCATGCGGATCGGCGAGTGGCGAGCGGTTGCCGTGAAAATCCGGCAGCATAAAGATGCGGGCACCGAACTCGTCGCCCTCCTCGGCGCGAAGCTGCGCAATACGCTCGACGATCTTCTGATGCAGCGTAGCCGTTGGCTCGCCACCGGCTGCGTGCATCCGCACGATATGATCGAGCAGCGCGCCCGTTGCCGATTGCCCCGCCTCGACAAGCCAGGATTCAGGAAAGACGGCTTCGTAATACGGCCCCCACATGCCGTGGCTCGGTTTGCGCTCGCGCGAGAACGAAACGATGCAGCTCGAGGTGCCGGCGATCAGCGCCAATTGGCGTTCCAGCCTGCGAGCATCCTGCGCCTCGCCGCCAAGCGCACCCAGCGCCCCGGCATAGGCGTCGATCATGCCTGAGGAAACTTGGCACTCCGTCGTCAGCCCGAGCGCCGAGGCGGCCTCTTGCGTCAGCGTCCCGACACACTTGCCGACCGGCACCGTTTCCTCCGGCAGCCGTCCACGTTCCAGAAGGTCATCGAGCCCAATCCGCTCGAGAAAATCCTTCCGCCACCCTTTGTCGAGATGTGCGAGATAATTCCACTTGGCCGTCAGCGTGCAGCGCGAGCGGGCGAGCGCGCCGGTTGCTTTCCAGGTCATGAAATCGGCGAGGTCGAACAGATAGCCGGTGTTCATCCAGGTGCCGGGCAGCTTCTTCTTCAGCCACATCAGCTTCGGCATTTCCATTTCCGGCGACATGAAGTGCCCGGAGTGCTCCAGCACGGGATGTTCCGTCGCCGTGCAGAAATCGGCTTCCTTCAGCGCCCGGTGATCGAGCCAGACGATCGTATCGAAACGGCGCTCTCCGCCGGTGGAAACACTGATCTGGTTGCCGTCGACATCGCGCACGACGAGCGAGCAGGTAGCATCGAAACCGATCGCGCCCACCGATGCTGGCGCCGCGCCTGATTGCTCCATCGCCTTGCGAACGGCAATGCAGACCGCCGACCAGATGTCTTCGGAGTCATGCTCGGCGTGGTTTTCACGCGGCCTGTTCATGATGATCGGGTGTTCGGCCTTGCCCAGCAATGCGCCGCGAGCGTCGAAGACGCCGGCGCGCGCACTGCCCGTGCCGATATCAACCGCAACCACATGCTGAGGCATTAAAGGTGCATCCCGTCCTGCTTATGTTTGCGGACAAGGTGTATTAAATCCGGCATGGCGTCAAACACGGCTTCGGGAGAAAGCCGGTCAAGTTCAGCGCGATAGCCGGAAAAATTGGCGTGTGATCCGCCCGTGAAGGCAAACACCCTCATGCCCGCTGCCTTCGCCGCCTCGATCCCGGCGGGGCTGTCCTCCACGACCACGCAATTGGCGGGCTCTACGTTCATTTCTCGCGCCGCATGCAGGAAGAGATCGGGCGCGGGCTTGCCATGCTTGACCATGGTTGCGCTGAAGATATCAGGCAGCCGGTCGATCAGGCCGGTGACCGTCAGCGACAGGCGGATACGCTCGACTTGGCTGGAAGAGGCGACGCAACAGGGAATGCCGAGGGTGTCGATCGTCTCGGCGATCCCGGCCATCGGCTTCAGCTCCCTGCGAAACCGGGCGTAGAGATCGGTGCGGATTTGCTCAAGAAATTCCTGACCCGGGTGGACGTTGTATACGGTCTTCATCGTCTCGATGACAGTCGCGAGACTTCGCCCAAGGAAACGGCCATAGACCTCTTTCTCAGTAATCGGGACATCGAGATCGTTCATCGCCTTCACGAGAACGCTCACCGATATCGGTTCGCTATCGACGAGCACGCCGTCGCAGTCAAAGATGACGAGCCGTGTTTCAGCCTCAGCCATGGCAGACCCAATCGCAGTTGGTGCAGGAAGATGCATCCGCCGGATAAGGCGGAGGCCGGCGGCAGGAATGCCGCCAGTGATCCTTACACAGCAAGCTTGTTATCAAGATAAAGCTGCAGGGTTTCACGCGTGCCCTTTTCCCACAGGGTTTTCAATGCGTGGGCAAAGCGCTTTCGGAACAGCTCGGATTTTGACACCTCGCCAAAGATGTCGTCGAAGGCGAGGAACGCCATCGGATCGTCCTTGGCCTTCAGTGCGGCCGCATGCAGCCGATCGGCGCTGGCGTCGTTGAAGACGATGTCCTTGCCGCTGTCCGTCTTGCCGGCGAAATAGCGGCACCACAGAGCAGAAACCAGCGCGAGCCCGACCACGTCCCGCCCCTGGTTCAGATTGTCGAGCGTTGAGGGCAGGATGAATTTCGGCTGGCGGTTCGATCCGTCCTGTGCCAGGCGCGGGATAGTGTCGGCAATCTTCGGATTGAGAAGCCGATGCTCGATCAGCGCGAAATAGTCCGTCAGCGAGGTATCCGGGACCGGCGGAACGATCGGGATGATCTCATCCTTCTCAAGTTTGGCGAGGAAGGCACGGATCAACGGATCCTCCATCGAGTCGTGCACGAAATGGATATCCATCAGCGCTGCCGGATAGGCGATCGCCGCATGTCCCCCGTTCAGAATGCGGATCTTCATGTGCTCGTAGGGCGTTACATCGGGCACGAAGGTGACGCCGACCTTCTCAAGCGCCGGCCGCCCCGCAGTAAACTTGTCTTCCAGCACCCACTGCTTGAACTCTTCGCAATAGACGGGCCAGTTGTCCTCGATGCCGAAGGCGTCCTTCAACAAGTCGATTTCGCGCTGACCCGTTGCCGGCGTGATGCGGTCCACCATGGCATTCGGGAAGGCGACGTTCGCCTTGATCCAGTCGGCAAAGGCAGGATCGGAGAGACGCGCCGTGCCAACGACGGCATTCGACGTGACGACGCCGTTGTGGGGAATGTTGTCGCAGGACATGACGGTGAAAGGTACGATGCCCTTCTCCTTGCGCGCCTTGAGACCGGCGACGACAAGGCCAAAGACGGTCTTCGGCTCGGCAGGATTCTGGCCGTCCGCAGCGATCGCCGGATGACCGGGATTGAATTTGCCCGAGGCGTCGATGAAGTAGCCGCCCTCGGTAATCGTCATCGAAACGACGCGGATCGCTGGATCCGCAAGCTTGGCGATAATCGCCTTGGCGTCACCGACCGGCAGGATGTCGATCATCGGCGCCGTAACGCGCGCAGCAGTCTTGTTGTTGTCCTGCTCGACGACCGTCGTCAGGAAATCCTGGGCGGCGAGCTTCTCGCGCATTGCGGCGTCGGAAGGGAGAATACCCGCGCCGATGATCGCCCAGTCATGATCCTGACCCAGATTGAACAGGTCGTCCAGATAGATCGCCTGGTGGGCGCGGTGGAAATTGCCCACGCCGAAGTGCACGATGCCCGCCTTCAACGACGCCCGCTCGTAGGTCGGTACGGCGGCCGTTTTTGCCACCTCGGAAAGCGTTGCCAGCGATAGTTTGCACGTCATGTTTCAGTCCTCTTGAAGGTCTTCGGGATCGGCTAAGATCCCGGCATCGGTACGCCGGGCGCTTTGTCCGGCGTGCGCTCTCGTCCCCAACCCGGCAGCAATGCTCTCAGATGGTGAGACCACCCTCGTTGAATTTGTGGATCCGCGTCTTGTCGGGAGTCAGATAGACGACATCGCCGGCCTTTGCCGGGAAATCGCCGCCGCCACGCGCGGTGACATGACCAATACCCTCGACATCCACGTGCAGGAAGGTGTCCGCGCCGAGATGTTCGGCGACCATGACCTTGCCCTTCCAGTCGCCGCTTTCGGTCGACAACAGCACATGTTCCGGCCGCACGCCGATCGTGTGCGCTCCGAATTGCGCGGCATACTGGCTTTTGACGAAGTTCATCTTCGGCGAGCCGATAAAGCCCGCGACGAAGAGGTTTCGCGGCTTGTGGTAGAGTTCAAGCGGTGAGCCGACCTGTTCGATATTTCCACGGTTCAGCACGACGATCTTGTCGGCCATGGTCATGGCTTCCACCTGGTCGTGGGTGACGTAGATCATCGTGGTCTTCAGCTGCTGATGCAGTTCGCTGATCTCCAGGCGCATGTTGACGCGAAGGGCGGCATCCAGGTTCGAAAGCGGTTCGTCGAACAGAAACGCCGATGGCTGGCGTACAATCGCGCGGCCGATGGCGACGCGCTGGCGCTGGCCGCCCGAGAGCTGGCGCGGCTTGCGCTCAAGATAGTCGGTGAGGTTGAGGACGCGTGCGGCGTCTGCGACCTTTCTGTCAATCTCGGCCTTGTCGACGTTGGCCATCTTCAGCGGAAAGGCGATGTTGTTGCGCACGCTCATGTGCGGATAGAGCGCATAGGACTGAAACACCATCGCAAGGCCGCGCTCTGATGGGGCTTTCTCGGTTGCATCCTTTCCGTCGATCACGATCTTGCCATCCGACACGTCCTCGAGGCCCGCAATCAGCCTGAGCAGAGTGGACTTGCCACAGCCCGAAGGCCCGACGAAGACGACGAACTCGCCGTCCTTGATGTCGAGGTCGATCGACGGGATGACCTTGGCTTCGCCGAAGACCTTCGAGACTTTTTGAAGGGTAATGCTGCCCATGTTTCTCTCCGTAGTGTCTTATTTCACCGCGCCGAAGGTCAGGCCGCGGACGAGTTGTTTCTGCGAGAACCAGCCGAGGATCAGGATCGGGGCGATCGCCATGGTCGATGCTGCCGAAAGCTTGGCATAAAACAGGCCTTCGGGGCTGGAATAGGAAGCGATGAACGCCGTCAGTGGCGCTGCTTTCGAGGCAGTGAGGTTCAGAGTCCAGAAGGCTTCGTTCCAGGCAAGGATGATGTTGAGAAGCAGCGTCGATGCTATGCCCGGCACCGCCATCGGCGTCAGCACGTAGATGATCTCCTTGAAGAGCGAAGCACCATCCATGCGGGCCGCCTCAAGTATCTCGCCGGGGATTTCCTTGAAGTAGGTGTAGAGCATCCACACTATGATCGGCAGGTTGATCAAAGCGAGAATGATCACCAGACCGCTGCGGCTGTCGAGCAAGCCAAAATTTCTGAACATCAGGTAGATCGGGATGAGCGCCCCGACCGGCGGCATCATCTTCGTCGACAGCATCCACATCAAGACGTCCTTCGTCCGCTTGGTCGGCGAAAACGCCATCGCCCAGGCGGCCGGGATCGCGATGATCAGTCCGATCAGCGTCGAACCGAAGGAAATGATCACCGAGTTCATGAAGTGACTGAGGTAGTTCGAGCGGCTCTGCACTTCCGCGTAGCTCTCGGTCGTCCAGTGGAAGAACAGGAACTGCGGCGGCGAGGCGATGGCATCCGCTTCCGTCTTGAAGCTCGTCAGGAACGTCCAGAGGATCGGGAAGAAGATCAGGATGCCGAGCGCCCAGGCGACCGCCGTCATGATCATTTTGCGTCGAGTTGAGACCTTTCTAGCCATCTCAAGCCTCCAGATTCTTGCCAACAAGGCGCACGAGGAAGATCGCAACGATATTGGCAAGGATAACCGCGACGATACCACCCGCCGAGGCGCCGCCGATATCGAATTGCAGCAATGCCTGCGAATAGACGAGGAAGGTAAGGTTGGTGCTTTGCGTGCCAGGCCCGCCGTTCGTCGTCACCAGGATTTCGGCAAAGACGGAGAGCAGGAAGATCGTCTGGATCAGAATGACAACCGTGATGGCGCGGGCCATGTGCGGCAGGATGATGTAGAAGAATTTCGAGATCGCGCCGGCGCCGTCCATTTCGGCAGCTTCCTGTTGCTCTTCGTCCAGCGACTGAAGGGCGGTGAGCATGATCAGCGTCGCGAAAGGCAGCCACTGCCACGCGACGATCAGAATGATCGAGAAGAGCGGCGCGTTGGCAAGCCAGTCAAAGGGTTGCAATCCAAGCGCCTTGGCGAGATGTGCGAAGAGCCCGTTGACCGGGTTCATGAACATGTTCTTCCACACCAGCGCCGCAACTGTCGGCATCACGAAGAAGGGTGCGATCACCAGGATGCGAACGATCCCCTGCCCGTAGATATCCTGGTTCAGGAGCAGCGCAAACGCGATGCCGCCCACGACAGTGATCAGGAGCACGCCGAGTACCAGCAGCAACGTGTTGATCAAGGCGGCGATAAAGGCCGGGTCGGTCAGGAAATATTTGTAGTTCAGGAAGCCAACGAAGGTTTCCATGCCCGGGCTGAGCAGATTGTAATTCAGCAATGAGAAATAGATCGTCATCACGAGCGGGACGATCATCCACAGGAAGAGAAGCACAACGGACGGTGCGATCATCATTCGCGCTGCGGAGCGGGTGTGTAACGTTGCCATGGCGATGACCGATCCTCTTCAAAAGGGCAGACGGCTGCAGGGCAGCTAAGAAAAAAGGGGCGCCGACGCAATTTGGGCATTCGGCGACCCAGATGGGCGGGGTGTCAACTCCCCCGCCTTCTCAGGAGGTTTTACCTATTTGATATAACCAGCCTTGGTCATTTCGCGGGTCGTCAGCTGCTGTGCACTCTGCAGTGCCTGGTCGACAGAAACCTGTCCTGCAAGAGCTGCGGAGAACTGCTGTCCGACGGCCGTGCCGATGCCCTGGAATTCAGGAATGGCGACAAACTGGACGCCGACATAAGGGACCGGCTTGACGGTCGGCTTTGTCGGGTCAGCCGCGTTGATGCTGTCGAGCGTCATCTTCGCGAAAGGCGCCGCCTTCTGGTAATCCGCGTTCGCATAGAGCGAGGAGCGGGTACCGGGAGGTGCATTCAGCCAGCCTTCCTTCTCGGCGACCAGGTTGGTGTAATCCTTGCTGGTTGCCCAGGCGACGAACTTTTCGGCCGCTTCGACCTTCTGCGAGCCTGCAGGGATGGCGAGGTTCCAGGCCCAGAGCCAGTTGCCGCGCTTGCCAAGGCCCTTGTCCGGAGCCAGAGCGAAGCCGACCTTGTCAGCCACGGTCGATTCCTTCGGGTTGCTGACGAAGGACGCAGCAACGGTCGCGTCGATCCACATGCCGCACTTGCCGGTCTGGAACAGCGCCAGGTTTTCGTTGAAGCCGTTCGACGAAGCACCGGGAGGTCCGGCGTCCTTCATCAGGTTGACGTAGAAGTTCAGCGTGTCCTTCCACTCCGGCTGATCGAACTGCGGCTTCCACTGCTCGTCGAACCAGCGGGCGCCGAAGGAGTTCGACATAGCCGTCAGGAAGGCCATGTTTTCGCCCCAGCCAGCCTTGCCGCGCAGGCAGATGCCGTAGATTTCCTTGTCCTTGTTGGTGATCTTCTTCGCGGCATCCGCGATGAAATCCCAAGTCGGCGCGTCAGGCATCTTCAGGCCGGCGGCGTCGAACAGGTCCTTGCGGTACATGACCATCGAGCTTTCGCCGTAGAACGGCGCTGCGTAGAGCTTGCCGTCCGTGGTCAGGCCGCTGCGGATTGCCGGCAGCAGGTCGTCGGTATCGTAGTTGGCGCCGAGATTGTCGAGTGGCAGCAGCCAACCCTGCTTTGCCCAGATCGGAACTTCATAGGTACCGATCGTCAGAACGTCGTACTGACCGCCCTTGGTTGCGATGTCGGTCGTAACCTTTTGGCGCAGGACGTTTTCTTCGAGCGTTACCCACTCGAGGTCAATACCGGGGTTCTTTGCTTTGAAGTCATCCGTCAGCTTCTGCATCCGGATCATGTCGCCGTTGTTCACGGTCGCGATGGTCAGCGTTTCGGCCGAAGCCATGCCGGCAAACGCCAGTGCTGAGCAGGCGCCCAGCAGGAGAGTTCTCAATGTCATATCTTCCTCCCAGAAGATGAGTGCGAGCATTCGCTTTGCTCATGAGCAATTACTCACCCGTAGGCAAAGAATGTCAATCACCATTCGTTGCTGCATCAGCGAACAATGGTGTTATCTAGCTGATTCTAAAGAAATAAATATTTGCTCATGCCTTGAGCAAATACTCGGCGGTATCCTCATCGGTGATCAGCGCGTTGATCTGATGGCCTATTACAGCAGCCTTGATCGCCTTGAACTTGCGCTTTCCCTTGCCAATTCCGATGACCGTCGACGACTCGCGTGAGGGAATCGAGGCCGAGGCCACCCGCTCGTTGATCGGGTTGTCGAGAAGCTTGCCCTCGCTGTCGAACACCCAGCCGCAGATCTCGCCGACGGCACCGTTGCGCATCAGCTCCATCATCTCGTCTTTCTCGAGAAATCCGTCGACGCAAAGCGGGCCGTCGATGCCGAGCTCGCCGATGCCGACGAACGTCACGTCCGCCTGCGCGCTGATCTCGAGTGTCGAGCGAACGAGCTGCTGGCCATGCAGGGTTTCCCGTTCCGCCGCCGACGTCACGAGAACCGGCAGCGGCATCGGGAAATGCCGCGCCTTCACCGCGTCGGCCATGCTGAAGATGACGTTGTAGTAGGCCGCCGAACCATCGGGCGCGATGTTGCCGGTCAGCGATACGATGCGATGGTTGGGACATTCGATGGCGGGCAGTTGATCGACCGCCGCCTTCAACGTTCTCCCTGTGCCGACCGCCAGCACGATCGGATCGGGCCGCTTCAGCCAGCGCTCGATCTCCGCTGCGGCGGCCTCCGCGATGCCGACCGTCGCAGAACTGGAACCGGGATCGCTCGGGACGACCTCGACATGCTTCAGGTTGAACTTCTTGCGCACCGCATTGGCGAGTTCGAGGCAGGCAGCGATCGGATGGTCAAGCCGCACCTTGATCAGCCGTTCGGCGACCGCGAGCGACACCAGCCGTTGGGCCGACTGCCGGGAAATCCCCATGGAGGAAGCAATCTCATCCTGCGTTCGCCCCGCCACGTAGTAGAGCCATCCCGCACGCGCCGCGTCATCCAGCCGTCCCGAAGTCTCGGATTTTCGTACCATCAAGTCTCTACCATGCTGAAAGGGGCGGCCACCGCCGACGGGAAGATGTACATCGCGCCAAATCAAACCAGAATTCGGGCAAATGTCGAGTGCATTGAGAAATTGCACAGCCTATTTTGGCTTGGAGCGGGAGCCGGGTGCCATCTGCTTGTCATCTTTGTCGATCAAGCCTTGCTTGACCGAAGGTTGAACTGCGAGCTAACTGGCACCGAGGAAAAAACTGTGCGAATTCTGCTGGTTGAAGATGACAGGATGATTGGTGGAGCAGTGCGGGATCATGTCGCCGCTGCCAATCATGCCGTTGACTGGGTGCAAAATCTCGCCGATGCCGACGCCGCCGCTCGACCTGTCGATTACGGGCTGATCCTTCTCGACCTTCAGCTCCCGGATGGCAGCGGCGTCGAGTTTCTGCGCCGTCTTCGCGAAAGGGGCCTGAAAACGCCCGTCATCATATTAACCGCGCGCGATCAGATCTCGGATCGTATCGACGGACTTAACGCCGGCGCCGACGACTATCTCGTGAAGCCCTTCAATCTGGACGAGCTGGAAGCGCGCATCATGGCCGTCGCGCGCCGCTACGACGCCAATCCGCATCCGGTGATCCGCATTTCCGATATCGAGATCAACCGGCCACTGCATCAGCTCTCCGTGGCCGGCGAGCCGATCATCCTGACGAGCCGCGAGTGGGCGGTGCTCGACCTCCTGACGGCGCGCCCGGGCGCGATCGTTCCAAAGGACCGGATCGAGGAAGCGCTCTATGCATTCGGCTCCGAAATCGAAAGCAATACGGTCGAGGTGTATGTGAGCCGCCTGCGCAAGAAAATCGGCAAGGACCGTATCCGCACGGCACGCGGCATCGGCTACACACTCGGATGAAAATGAAACGTGAACGCAGCATCACCGGCCCGTTGATCCTTGCCCTGACGACCGTATTGGTTGTCTCCTGGCTTGCAGCGATCGGCCTGAGTTTCCGCGTGATGCAGCATGAATTCGATGAAATTTTCGACGCTGCCCAGCAGGAGACGACCGAGCGCCTGCTGGCGCTTATCCTAGCCGAGCTGAACCAGGGCACAGATCGTGATCCACGCAACATGGCGATGTTCGACGCTGCCGCCAGACGCGAGTATTTGACCTATCAAGTGCGCGACGCCAGCGGCAAGGTCGTGTTGCATTCGAATGACGCTCCAGCCGAGCCGTTCGACGCGCCGCTGAGCACCGGCTTTCACGATACACCAACGGCCCGGATCTACACCGAAATGGCGGCCGACGGCTCGCTGTTCCTGCAGGTGGCCGACCGGTTCAAGAACCGGAACGAAGCCGCGCGCGAAAGCGCCGTGACGCTGCTTATCCCCCTGGCAGCACTGATTCCCGCCAGCATCTTTGCGATCTGGTTCGTCGTCGGGCGGGCGCTGCGGCCGATTGAGGCGCTCCGGCGAGACATCGGGACGAAGGACAGCGGCAACATGGTTGAGGTCGATGGCCAGAACCTGCCGGTCGAGCTTAGGCCGATCGCTCGATCGGTCAACCTCCTCCTCGGGCGCCTGCGAGCGGCCCTCGAAGCGGAGCGCGAATTCACCGCCAACAGTGCGCATGAGCTGAGAACGCCGATTGCCGGTGCGCTGGCACAGACCCAACGGCTTGCGGAAGAATTGCCGCCCGGCCCAACGCAGGATCGCGTACAGCAGGTCGAAGCCTCATTGGTCAATCTCAGCCGGTTGGCGGAAAAGCTTCTGCAACTGTCACGCGCCGAGGCGGGTATCGGCGGGAGCTCGAGCCCGATCGACCTGCGTCCTGTCCTCGACATGGTCGTCACCGACTTCCAGCGCGACAGCCGTACGAACGGCAGGCTCAAGTATTCTGCTGCGCCCGATGCAAAGCTCGTCCGCAACGCCGACATGGATGCCTTTGGCATCGTCACGCGAAACCTGATCGAGAATGCCCTGATCCATGGCGATCCCGACCTGCCGGTCAATGTCAGTCTCGAAAGTGGCGGCATCATCCGTGTCGTCAACGGCGGGCCACCGATCCGCGAGGCCGAGATGGCGGGCCTGAAGAAGCGCTTCCGCCGCGGCAAGACGACAGCATCCGGTTCGGGCCTCGGGCTCGCCATCGCCGACCGTATCGTCTCCCAGATGGGCGGTACATTGGAATTGCGCTCCCCACCAGCTGGCGAGAAAGCCGGCTTCGAAGCCAAGATGACCCTGCCTGCCTGACCCGGATTTGGCTTGCAAAACCCGCGGAAGGGTGCGAGCAGACGCAGAGGCCATCCAACCAGCAGAACCCGAATGATCATCTCTTTCGACATAGGCGGCTCCGCCATCAAGGGCGGAGTGGCGCACTCCGAAGCCGACATCACGCCGCTCGGCCGGCGTCCCACCCCCAAGGACGATTTTGCCGCATTCGTTGACACGCTGCGTGCCATCATCGCGGAAACCGGCGAGCAACCGACACGCCTGGCCTTCTCGATCGCCGGCGTCGTCGATCCGGATACGCAGCGGCTGACCTGCGCCAATATTCCCTGTATCCACGGCCGCAATCTCGCCGCTGATCTCGAGGCGGAACTTGGCCTGCCCGTCCTGATTGCAAATGACGCGGATTGTTTCGCCATGGCGGAAGCGGATCTCGGCGCCGGGCGCGGCCACCGCATCGTTCTGGGCGCCATTCTCGGAACCGGCGTCGGCGGTGGCGTCGTCGCAGATGGCCGGCTGATCAATGCCGCGGGCGGCTTTGCTGGCGAATGGGGTCATGGCCCGGCGCTAGCATCTCATGCCGGCAATCCGCCGGTTGCCATTCCGGCCTTTCCCTGCGGCTGCGGCCAGACGGGCTGCGTCGATACGGTCGGCGGCGCCCGCGGCCTCGAGCGGCTGCACAAAACGCTGCATGAAATCGACCTGTCCAGCCAGGAGATCATCGATGATTGGCTGAAGGCTGAGGCCAAGGCGGCTCGCACCATCGATGTCTTCGTCGACCTCGTCGCCTCGCCACTCGCCCTGACGGTGAATATCACGGGTGCCACCATCGTGCCCGTCGGCGGCGGTCTTTCGAATGTCGAAGAGCTGCTTGCGGAGCTGGACAAGGCTGTCCGCCAGCGCATCCTGCGCAAATTCGATCGCCCGCTCGTGGTCCGCAGCGAATGCCGCGTCGAGCCGGGCCTGATCGGCGCCGCACTGCTCGGCTTGAAAGCGGAAGCCGCGGAAACCACGGTCTGACTAACGAAAATGGCGCGGTTCTCACCGCGCCATCGTCTTTCCCGTCATTCGGCTGCCAGGGCCGGCGGGTGCATTTCCTCCGCCTCTTCAGGTGCGTTGCCGTTTGCGACACCGTCCTTGGCCGCAGCTGCTTTCGGCTCCTTGCCGAAGAAGAGGGCGTAAGCGGCGGGCAGCACCAGGATTGTCAGCACCGTCGCGACAAGGATGCCGCCCATCATCGCATAGGCGAGCGGACCCCAGAAAACGCCGCGCGAGATCGGGATCAGCGCCAGGACAGCCGTCAGCGCCGTCAGCATGATCGGGCGGAAACGCCGCACGGCAGCACCGACGATCGCTTCCTGCCTGTTCATCCCCGCCTTGATGTCCTGGTCGATCTGGTCGACGAGGATAATCGAGTTGCGGATGATGATGCCGAGCAGCGCGATGACGCCGAGGATGGCGACAAAGCCGAACGGAGCGCCCGATATCAGCAGGGCCGCAGCCGCACCGATGATCCCGAGCGGACCGGTCGCCAGCACCAGCATCGCCTTGCCGAAGTGCTGCAGCTGCGCCATCAGCAAGAGGACGATGACGACGAGCATGATCGGTGCCTTGGCCGCGATCGAGGCCTGGCTTTCGGCGGAATCTTCCGCGCCACCCTGGATCTCGATCTTATAACCGGCCGGCAGGCTGTCACGTAGCGGCTGCATGTCGGCATACATCTTCATGACTACGTCGTTCGACTGGACGCCATCCGGCAATGTTGCACGAACGCTGATCGTCGGCAGACGGTTGCGCCGCCATTCGATCCCCTGCTCCAGAACGGGCACCACCTTGGCAACCTGGGAGACTGGGACGAAGCCGCCGAAGTCCGTTGGCACGTAGACCGAGTTGACGGCCGACAACAGCGAGCGATTGGTTTCCGGCTCACGGGCGACGATCGACACCGTCTCCTCGCCGTCACGGAAATCATCGAGCGGGGCGCCGGAGACAGCCGTTTGCAGCATCTGGCGAACACGCTGCGACGTAATGCCAAGCGCACGGGCACGGTCCTGATCGATCACCAGCTTCATCGCCGGCACCGGCTCCAGCCAGTCGTCGTGGATCGCACCGAGTTGCGGATTGGCTTCAAACTTCGCCTTCACCTCGTCGGCGATTCTGCGGACTTCCTGACGATCCGGTCCCATGATGCGCATCTGCACCGGCCAGCCCGTCGGCGGGCCAAGGAACAGACGATCGACCTTGCCTCTGATATCAGGGAAGTCTTCCGCAAGGATGGTCCGCAGCTTGACGATCAACCGCTCGCGCGCCGGCTCGTCGTTTGCCATGACGAGAAGCTGCGCGAAGTTCGGATTGCGGAGCTGCTGGTCGAGCGGCAGGAAGAAGCGCGGGGCGCCCTCGCCGATGTAGGTGGCGACGAACTTCTTGTCCTTGTCATCCATGATCTTGGCTTCGAGCGCTTTTGCCTGCGTCTCGACTTCCTTGATGCTGGTGCCCTCTGGCAGCCAGAGATCAACAAGGATTTCCGGGCGCGAAGATTGCGGGAAGAAGTTCTGCGGGATGAACTGGAACGCCCAAAGGCTGGTCGCAAAGGTCACCAGCGTCATGGCAATGACGATAATGCGATGGCGCACGGCCCAGCTGACCGTCGCTCTCAGGCGATGATAAAACCGCGTGTCGAAGGCATCGTGATGCTCGCCCGCATGGTGGCGCTGCTTCAGGATCATGAAGCCGAGCCATGGCGTGAAATAGACCGCCACGAACCATGAGACAACCAGCGCAATGCCGACCACGTAGAACAGCGTACGCACATATTCGCCGGCGGTCGACGCCGCAAAGCCGACCGGGATGAAGCCCGCGGTGGTAATCA
Source organism: Rhizobium sp. IBUN (assembly GCF_000510625.1). Taxonomy (NCBI): domain Bacteria; kingdom Pseudomonadati; phylum Pseudomonadota; class Alphaproteobacteria; order Hyphomicrobiales; family Rhizobiaceae; genus Rhizobium; species Rhizobium sp. IBUN. The sequence continues at coordinate 39,991 of NZ_AZNV01000004.1, read as the reverse complement.
GCGTGCCGGTCAGCATCGGGAAGGCGGTTGAGGAGTAGGCAAAACTGGCCGCTTCGATCTTTACAAGGCCTTCCTCTAGCTTTCGCTCCATCAGCTCGACGACGATCATGGCATCGTCCACGAGTAGGCCGAGCGCGATGATGAGTGCGCCGAGCGAAATGCGCTGCAGATCGATGCCGAACTCGTACATGATGGCGAAGGTCGCTGCCAGCACGAGCGGGATGGCGATGGCGATAACGAGACCCGAGCGCCAGCCGATCGACAGGAAGGAGACGATCAGCACGATGATCAGGGCCTCGCCAAGCGCATGCATGAACTCGCTGATCGCATCGGTGACGACGTCGGGCTGGTTGGAGATCTGGTCGACGGCGACACCGTAGGGCAGTGATCCCGCGAACCGCTCGTAGGTCGATTCGACATCCTTACCGACATCGGTGACCTTGAAGCCCTTGGCCATGACGACGCCGACCTGGACGCTTTCATGCCCGTTGAAGCGATACTTGCGCTGATAGGGATCCTCGAGGCCCGAATAGACGGTAGCTATATCGCCAAGACGCGTGACCTGATTGCCGGCCCTTAGCCGCAGTTCGCGGATGTCCTCGGCCTTCGTTACGTCGCCTTCGACGGAAATCCGCACCGAACGTGTGCCGGTGTCGACGGAGCCGGCCGGATCGACGCTGTTCTGTCCCTTGATCGCGTTCTGCAGGTCGAGCACGGTCAGTCCGCGTTCGGCCAGAGCCTTCGAGGATACGTCGATGTAGATCTTCTCTGGCTGATCGCCGATGATGACAGCCTTCTCAACGCCCGGCGTCGTCAGAAGCATGTCACGCGCCTGGATGGCGAATTTCTTCAGCTCCGGATAGCTGTAACCGTCGCCGCTGATCGAATGCAGCGTGATGTAGGTATCGCCGAACTCATCGTTGAAATAGGGTCCAAGCAGCCCTTCGGGCAACTCGCTGGAAATGTCGCCGACCTTCTTGCGGACCTGGTAGAAGGCGTCAGCGACCTGCTGGCTGTTGGTATCGCCCTTCACCTGCAGGGTGATGATGGCGCTGCCGGCCCGCGTGTAGGATTTCACCCAATCGATATGCGGCGTTTCCTGGAGCTTGCGCTCGATCTTGTTGACGACCTGGTCTTCCATCTCTTGGATGGAGGCGCCCGGCCAGATGGCCTGCACGACCATGACGCGGAAGGTGAAGTCCGGGTCTTCCTTCTGGCCCATGCGCATCAAGCCAAGGACGCCGGTGATCAGGATCAGGCCGAACAGGAAGCGTGCAATGCTCGGATGGCCGATCGCCCAGCGTGACAGGTTGAAGGGGCGCTTTTCGGCGTTGGAGTTGTCCATGGTCATAATCCTCTCCTGACCAGGCCTTAACGGATGACGTCGCCGGTTTCGGCCTGCGCCGACTGCTGTTCGGGCAGCTTGACCTTCAGGTTCTCGGCCATGAACTGCGTGCCGGCCGCGACGACGAGGTCGCCGGTTTTCAGGCCGTCGGCGACGTGGACGCCAGCGCCGGTGAAGTCCGCAACCTTGATTTCGCGGGCATGGACGGTCGATGCATTGCGATCGACGATCCAGACGATCTTCTTGCCATCCTTCTCGGCGAGCGCGCTGAGCGGAATGGCGACGTTGGTCTCGGCATTGCCAACGGCGGCCTCGATCGTCGCCGTCATGCCGAGCAGAACGCGATCGTCGTTCGGAAGGCTGACGCGGACCGAGAAGGTGCGCGACTGCGCATCGGCACTGCCGGAAACCTCACGCACCTTGCCATCGAGCACGAGCTTGTTGTCCGACCAGAAACTGGCCTTGACGGTCTTGCCGGGTTTGAACTGCGCGATGTCGTTCTCCGGAACGGCGATCTGCACTTCCTTCTCGCCATCAAGCGCGACGGTCGCGACAGGCGTGCCAGCCGCGACGACCGCGCCTGTGTCGGCGCTGATCGAGGTAACGATGCCACTACGGTCGGCCTTCAACTCGGTATAGGCGACCTGGTTCCTAGCCTGATCGACCGACGACGCCGCGGCATCGCGCGTCGAGACGGCCTGATCATAGCTAAGGGCTGCCTGCTCCATCTGCGATTTCGCCGTGACACTCTTGTCGAACAGTTGCTGCGCGCGTTTGTTGGCGAGATCAGCGGTTGCCACGCCCTTTTCGGCGGCGGCGAGGTTCGCCTCGGCGGTCTTGACCGCCAATTGATAGTCCGTCGGGTCGATTTGGGCGAGCAGATCGCCCGGCTTGACGCGATCGCCGATGTTGACACGGCGGTCGGTGATCTTGCCGGCGACCCGGAAGCCGAGGTTCATCTCGACACGAGCCTTCACTGCACCGGAATAGTCCAGCGCGCGGGTATCGCCGGCCTCGGCAATCTCCACGACCTTTACCGGCCGGACGACCTCTTTCGTCTCGGCTTTCTTCTCGTCGCTGCATCCGGATACGGCAAGTGCAACGGCGCCGAGGAGGGCGAGACTGACTACGGACGGCAACTGAACTCTCTTCAGCGAAATCATCTTTCGCACTCCTGATATCGGCTATCGGTTGATTTGCGGCCCTTGCCGCGAATTATTTCTTTAGCGCCCTGATCGAGAACTCGACCAGTTCGTCGACGGTGGCGCGGTTTGTCTTGGCAAGACATTGCGCCACCATCTGCGGATGACAGAGGCTGATTGTTGCAGCCCCGAAACAGCGGGACGCGACATCCGCGTCCTGCTCGGCAAACTCGCCGGCAGCGATCCCCTCACGGATCACATCGGCGAGCAATTCATGAATACTGTCGATATGCCTTTCGATGACGTGCCAGTCGCGCTCGATGGCGACGATGACCATCTCATGCACTTTTTCCTGATCGAGCATGGTGTCGACCGTAATCTGATACTGGCCCTGCACAAAACGTCGCAGCCGGTCGGAAGCGCTGATCGGCAGGTGGCAGACGTCGTACGCCATCTGGTAGCTGTGAACCAGCATACGGCCACAGATCGCCTGGTGGATCTCCACCTTCGAGGCGAAGAAGCGATAGACGTTGGCCGGCGACATGCCGAGATCACGAGCGATGTCTGCCACCGTCGTCTTCGAATACCCGTAATGACGGAAAAGCCGCTCGGCAGCGTCGAGAATGCGGGTCACATTCTCCTGGCGGGTTATTTCGATCGTGTTTTCCGCAGCATCGTTAATCAATTTTGCGCACTCACTTACGGCTGACGATTTTTGAATTTCGTCAGTCGTAAGACATCATTCGTAATTTGTCAAGGTTTGGCCACATCTGAGACTCACGGCCGATCTGGTGTAAATAGGATGGGCATCTGCCAACTCTCGCCGTTCCCGCTTATCTGCGCGCGTGGCGAGCACGGAAAATCGGCCCGACGGCTTGGGCCGCAGGGCGAATAGATTCAGTCGATCGAAGCTTGGAAAGATGGACAGGTGACGAAGTGCCGACACCTCGGTGCGGCACTCGGTCTCACCTCAAGGCTCAGGCGAGCTTGACGTCGAGCGAGATCGGGACAGCCGAAAGGGCCTTGGAGACAGGGCATCCGGCCTTGGCCTTGTTGGCGAGCTCGATGAATGTCCTTTCATCGGCGTTCGGAACCGTGCCGGTCAGCGTGAGATGGATCGCCGTGATGGCAAAGCCGCTCTCTACGCTCTCGAGCGTCACCTTTGCCGTCGTTTCCATATCGGTCGCCTTGAGACCCGCCTCCTCAAGGATCAGCGACAAGGCCATCGTGAAGCAGCCGGCATGCGCCGCCCCGATCAGTTCCTCCGGATTTGTCCCTGGGATGCCTTCGAAACGGCTCGAAAAACCGTAGGGATAGTGTTTGAGCGCGCCACTCTGCGTGGAGATCTGCCCCTTGCCGTCCTTCAGTCCACCGGACCACTGCGCTGAACCTGTACGATTGATCTGCATGCCGTCCTCCTGTTTGGATGAGAGAAAGCGGGCTGTCGCCGCTTCGCCCGATCTACGAGGCAACCCGCCTCTTCGACCGATATAATCCTCTATCGGCAGAAGGCGACAACGCCGTGAAATTTCTTCTGACTGCGCACGGACAGAAAGCGTCAGATCTCGATTCGCGCCGTGTCGAGCGTATAAAGCTCCTGCGCGCGCTTGACGCCACGGAGCGCGTAACGGCCGATGCAGGCCAGCGCGCCGCGTTCGTTCGCCGGGATCGTCGCCGCAAACTCCGACGACATCAGCACGTTGAGATCGACCGATCGGCACATCGAGGCAATCCGGCTGACTTCGTTGACGGCGGGGCCGATGACGGTAAAGTCCAGTCGCTCGCGGCTGCCGATATTGCCATAGAAGACATCACCGATGTGCAGGCCGATATAGACCTCGGTCGTCGGCCGTTCTTCCAGCGCGCGCTCATCGTTCAACGCCTTCAGCTTCTGCCGCAGCAATCGTTCGGCTTGCAGCGACGCAGCACAGGCATCGGCAGGCTCGTCCGCCTTGAAGATCGCCAGGACACCGTCGCCGATCAGCTTCAACACATCGCCACCGGCCTCATGGATCGCGGAAATGACCACATCGCTATAGGCGTTCAGCATCGGCAGGATTTCTTCCGGCGGCGCGGTGTCGGATATTTTCGTATAGTTCAGAAGATCCGAGAACCAGAGAGCCGCCGAGATCCGCTCCGACTTGCCTCGGGTGATTTTGCCTTCCAATACCTGCCGCGCGGCGTCATCGCCAAGATAAACCTCCGCGATGGTCCTCGCGATACGCGCCAGCGCGATACACTTGATCGCAAGGGCCAACACCGGCACCAGCTTCCGCAGAATGATAAGATCGTGATCAGAAAATCCCTCGGGATGGCGGGTCGCGAAATGAGAGAAGAAGCAATCCATCTCGCCGATCGTGCCGGCCTTGGCAAACCGGTGGACCATCGCGACGAAATCGGTGTGGCCCTGCGCCTGCATCGTGTCGAGCATGGCGAAGTCGGCCGGATCGCCAAAACCGATGCGCCGTCTGACCTCGTTCTCCTCTCCCGCCCACAGATAGTAGAAGGCGGAACGTTGCCAGCTCTCCAATGCCGGTCCTTCGCTGGTGGAGCCATACTCGAATTCGGTCTCGATCTCCTCCTGGCTGTCCCAACGGAACGCCCGGCCTTCGTGTACGGGATGCAGTGTGTCCATCAGAGCCATGCCGCGATCGAGCGGCAAGCCACGTTCGCGGCAGGCGTCGCAGAAGCCGGTCAACAGTTCGGCCTCCGACGCGCCCTTGAGCCCCTGCTCCGTCAGCCACGCCGCAACTGTCCCTATATCGCTGTATTCCATGCCGTTTCCCTCGCCCCTGCGAAAGCACTATCGCGATTTTACCGCTAAGGGAAAGGCAAACCTCAATCCGTAGCAGGCATGTTGTAAGGTGTAACAATCTCCAGCGACGACAATGCCGGAGGCGCAATTCCGCCCCTGACAGAACGGCCCATGACGGCGCGAAAGGCCGAGCGGGCATCCGTGCGCAGATCGTGGTGCAAGACGAAGCCGATCTTGCGGTCAGCAAGCAGCGCGCGATTGTCCGCATCGAGATCATGCGCGACGAACACGCGGATCGGCCGCTTCGCCGCCTCGAAAGCGGCCAGCACCGCCTGGTTTCCGCCGCCGATGGAATAGACCGCGTTGATCGCCGGATCCGCCGCGATTGCACGAGCGGCCAGCGTGCCCGTCGCCGCATCCGTTCCGTGGCCTTCGCTGATTTCGGTCATCCCAATCTGGGGATAGCGTTCGCGCAGCACGCGGCGAAAGCCCATCTCACGCTCCTCCTCACCGCGAAATCGACCGCTGGAGAGCGTGACGAGAACCCGCCCAGGCGCGTCGCCGAAATGCTCGCCAATAAGATAGGCTGCAGTCTCACCGGCCGCTCGATTATCAGCGCCCGCGTAAGCACTGCGGGAGGAATTCGGCAGGTCCGTCACCAAAGTGACTACCGGAATGCCGGCGTCCGTTGCGCGGGAAACCGCAGCCGTGACCTCCGGAACATCCGGTGCTTTCAAGACGATGCCGTTCGTGCCGCGCAGCCGGATCCGGTCGAGCAACTGCACCAGCTCTGCCTGCTTCATCACCTCGGCGAAATGGAAGCGGCACCGGAACACCGTCGGCAGAAAGGTGGCGACCTCCGCCTCAAAGGCATCGCGAACGGCGGTGCTGAAGCGGTCCGGCGTTTCCATCACGACATCGATGGCGAGCTTCCGCCCGCTCACCTCGCCGCCGATCTGCTGCTTTTCCAGCTCTGCGATCGCAGCCTGCACCCGCATCATCGTCTGATGCCTGACGCCACTCCTGCCATTGAGAACGCGATCCACCGTCGCTGTGCTCAGCCCGGCCTGGAAGGCGATATCCTTGACGAGAAACCGGTGTGCCACACAATCCGTCTTGATGGTTTTTTGATGGGTTCCTGATCTATAACACACCAGTCGGCGGCGTATAGTGCCCTCATCGGAAAGGGAGGAGCACCTGATGAAAACCGACAACCTTCAGAAATTGCGCGCCGATCGCGTCTGGCTGACCGAGGATGCTTGCGATCTCGGCGACTTCCGCAAGCTAGCCGAAAAGACAACGGCTCTCGCCGACTATCCGACGGCCGACGCCGTCGAAAAGAACATTCTGATTTATGATAGCCCCAAGGTCGCTGCAGCGATCGCCAGCCCCGAAGGCCGCAGAGCGGTTCTCGCCGAGATCTGCGAAGCCTTTGGCGACGGCCCGGGCGTCGTCGTTTTCAAGCGCGCCTACAGGGATCCCGGCGTCATCGACCGCGCCAGCGCAATATTCAGCGAGATCATCGAGGAGCAACACCGAACCGCGAGCGGCGGCGGCGATCACTTTGCTAAGCCGGGTGCCAATGACCGCATCTGGAACTCGCTGGAAAAGCACTGCCTCGCCGATCCCGAGAACTTCGCCGAGTACTACGCAAACCCCATCGTCGCGATCGCAAGCGAAGCCTGGCTGGGCCCAACCTATCAAATGACCGCCCAGGTCAACCGGGTCAATCCGGGTGGCGCGGCACAGTCCGCGCACCGCGACTACCATCTCGGCTTCCAGTCTTCCAAGGTGATCGAGCAGTTCCCGGCGCATGTGCACCGGCTCTCGCCAGTGCTGACGCTGCAGGGCGCGATCGCTCATTGCGACATGCCGCTCGAAAGCGGTCCAACCCTCTTCCTGCCGCACAGCCAGACCTATGAGCCGGGCTACCTCGCGCTCAAGCGCCAGGAGTTCAAGGACTATTTCGAGACGCATCATGTCCAGCTGCCGCTCGAAAAGGGCGACGTGGTGTTCTTCAATCCGGCGCTGTTCCACGCGGCTGGTACGAACCGCTCGACCGACATCAAGCGCGTCGCTAATCTGCTGCAGGTCTCCTCGGCATTCGGGCGAGCAATGGAGACCGTGAACCGCGAGCGCATGAGCGCCAAGCTGTTCCCGGCTTTGAAGGCCATGAGGGGCAAGCTGTCCGAAATCGAGATCGGCTATGCCGTTGCCGCCTGCGCCGAGGGCTACTCGTTCCCGACCAACCTCGACCGCGACCCACCGCTTGGTGGCCTCGCGCCGAAGACGCAAGCGCAGCTGATGCACGAGGCGCTGCGGGAGGATTGGGATGACGCGCGGTTCCTCTCGGCACTGGCGCAACAGAGCGAGCGGCGACTAAGCTGACGCATCCGCATTGACGAAATCAGCTCCCGGCGCCTTGGTGCCGGGAGCTTTCGGCACATAGGCCATCATTCAAAGGAGGAGTACATGACAACAAACCACAGCCGCCTCGACGGCAAGATCGCCATCGTAACCGGCGGCACTCAGGGACTCGGGGCAACGATCGCCCGCCTCTTTGCCGAGCGCGGCGCCAAGGGCCTTGTCATCTGCGGCCGCAACGAGCAGAAGGGAAAGGCCAAGGCCTATGAGATCGCTGCCGCCACCGGGGCCAAGGTCGTTTATGTGAAGGCCGACCTTGGCCAGGTCGAGGATGCCAGAAACGTCGTTCAAGTCTGCGACGAGACATTCGGTCGCGTGGATGCCCTGGTGAATGCGGCCGCCATCACCGACCGCGGCACAATTTTGAACACCAGTCCGGAGCTCTTCGACGCCATGTTCGCCGTCAATGTCCGTGCCCCGTTCTTCCTGATGCAGGAGACAGTGAAAGTGATGCGGCGCGAAAAAATCGAGGGCACCATCGTCAATATCGGCTCCATGTCGGCCAAGGCAGGGCAGCCCTTCATTGCCGCCTATTGCGCCTCGAAAGGTGCACTGGAAACCCTGACAAAGAACACCGCCTACGCGCTTCTACGCAACCGCATCCGCGTCAACGGCCTCAATATCGGCTGGATGGCCTCCGAGGGCGAGGACCGCATTCAGCGGGAATATCACGACGCACCGGCTGATTGGCTGGAAAAGGCGGCCGCGGCCCAGCCGTTCGGCCGCCTCGTCGATCCCGAGGAAGTGGCGCGTGCCTGCGCCTATCTTTCCTCCCCGGAATCAGGCCTCATGACTGGGTCCGTGATCTGCTTCGACCAGTCGATCTGGGGCGCCTATGACGGCTCGCCGCATCCGGACACAGCCCTCTAAAAAATGCAGAGCCCGGCGCTTTTGCCGGCGCCGGGCTCTGGAACACATGACCGTTTACGTTTACGAAGATCGTCACATCGCTTTGGGAGGAGCTGACCCGTGTCAGAAGATGCGCTCTATGACATTCGTGACGACCGTTTCCGTGGCTTGATCGCCGGTAGCGCCCGGCTGGAAGAACTTTATAGCGGCTGTCGTTGGGCAGAGGGTCCCGTCTGGTTCTCGGACCTCAATTGCCTGATCTGGAGTGATATTCCCAATGAGCGGATGATGCGCTGGGTGCCCGACGGTAGCGTTTCAGTTTTCCGCTCTCCCTCGAATTACGTCAACGGCAACACCCGCGACCGCCAGGGCCGGTTGGTTTCCTGCGAGCACGGCGGCCGCCGCGTGACTCGCACTGAATTCGACGGCCGCATCACGGTGCTGGCCGACAGCTACAAAGGCAAACGCCTGAACTCTCCGAACGACGTCGTCGTGAAATCGGACGGCTCGATCTGGTTCACCGACCCGACCTACGGCATCATGTCCGACTACGAGGGCCATAAGTCCGAGCCCGAACAGGAAACCCGCAACGTCTACCGCATCGACGCATCGACTGGCGAAATCGAAGCTGTTGCCACGGATTTCATTCAGCCCAACGGCCTAGCCTTCGCGCCGGATGAGAAGCAGCTCTACATTGCCGATTCCGGCTCCCGAAACCATGATGTCCCCCGCCACATCCGCGTTTTCGACATCGTGGACGGCAAAAGGCTCGCGAACAGCCGGTATTTCTGCTCGATAGACAGAGGCGTGCCGGATGGATTCCGTTTCGATGTCAGCGGCAATCTCTGGACCAGCGCTGCCGATGGCGTTCACTGCTTCGCGCCCGACGGCACGCTCCTCGGCAAGATCAAGGTGCCGCAGACGGTCTCGAATATCGCCTTCGGCGGCGTAAAGAAGAACCGACTGTTCATCACCGCCACCCAATCGCTCTATTCGATTTACACCACGACCAACGGCGCCCAATATCCATAGGATAGCATCGCGCGCCACTAGGACGTCAGCTCTGACTACCAGTCAGCCATCCCCAATCCAGAAAGATCCATCGATGCTTGAGTTTCCACGCGCCCTTCAGCAGCGCCAATCTGTTCGCAACGCCTTTTACATGGGAGCCTGAGATGCGTTCCGTCGTCTCTTTCAACGAGAGCTGGAGTTTCCACGAGGGTTTCGGCCAGCGCCTGCTCGAGAGCTTCGATGGCTCAGCGACCGTCAGCCTGCCACACACGGCCGTTGAACTGCCGTTCAACTACTTCGACGAGACAAGCTACCAGCGGGCGTTCACCTACCAAAAGATCCTGCGCTGGATGCCGGAATTCGAGGGCCGTGAGGTCTCGCTTGTCTTCGACGCCGCCATGGCCGATGCCGTCGTCTATTTGAACGGCGAAGAGATCATCGCGCACAAGGATGGCTACACACCGTTCGAGGCGCGCCTCACCGGCAGCCTGGTGGTCGGCGACAATCTGATTACCGTGAAAATCGACGGCAGCGAAAACCCTGAAATCCCGCCCTTCGGCGGCCGCATCGACTACCTGACCTATGCCGGCATTTACCGTGACGTCTGGCTGAAGGTCACGGACCCGGTTTCCATCGCCAACCTGAAGATCGAAACCCACAATGTGTTGGCGGAGGAAAAGTCGGCAAGCGTGCGTGTCGATCTTGCCAATCTGCAACAACTCACCTTCCTGGGCTCGGTATCCGCATCCCTGAAGGATGAGGATGGGCGCGTGCTCGCCACGGCTTCCGCGGAAACGACCGGTGAAGATGTTACGCTCTCTTTCAATGAGCTGACCGGTATATCGCTCTGGGATATCGACAATCCGGCGCTTTACGAAGTCACCGTCGAACTGAAGACAAGTCACGGTTCCGACCGCGTCTCGTCGCACTTCGGCTTCCGCACCGCCGAGTTCACGATCGAAGGCTTTCTTCTCAATGGCCGGCCGCTAAAGCTACGCGGTCTCAATCGCCACCAGGCTTTCCCCTATGTCGGCTATGCCGCTGGCAGATCGGCCCAGGAACGCGACGCCGATATCATGAAATCCGTGCTGAAGTGCAATATCGTCCGCACGTCGCACTATCCGCAATCGAAGTGGTTCCTCGATCGGTGCGATCGCATTGGTCTTCTGGTCTTCGAGGAAATCCCAGGCTGGCAGCATATCGGCGACGTCGAATGGCAGCAGGAATCGATCCGCAACGTGCGGCGCATGATTGAGCGCGACTGGAACCATCCCTCGATCATCATCTGGGGCGTTCGCATCAACGAATCACAGGACAGCCACGATTTCTATGTCGAGACCAACCAACTTGCCCGTGAACTGGACCGTACGCGGCAGACCGGCGGCGTCCGCTACATAACCGACAGCGAACTGCTCGAAGACGTCTACACGATGAACGACTTCATCCTCGGCAACGAGGAACTGCCCGGCAACAACCGCCCGCGCACGGCGCTTCGTCCACAGCAGGAATCCACCGGTCTGTCGTACAAGGTGCCCTACATGATCACCGAGTTTGGTGGCCACATGTATCCCACCAAGATCTACGACCAGGAGGCTCGCCAAGCCGAGCATGTCCGCCGACATCTCGAGGTGCTGAACGCAGCCTATGGCGATCCTGATATCGCGGGTGCGATCGGCTGGTGCATGTTCGACTACAACACCCACAAGGACTTCGGCTCCGGCGACCGCATCTGCTACCACGGCGTCATGGACATGTTCCGCGAGCCGAAGTTTGCCGCCTATGTCTACGCGAGCCAATGCGATCCTTCCGAAGAGGTCGTCATGAAGCCCGTCACCTTCTGGGCTCGCGGCGAGCGCAACATCGGCGGCGTTTTGCCGTTGATCATCCTGACCAACTGCGATGAGGTCGAATTGCGATACGGCGCGGTGACGAAGCGGATCGGCCCGGACCGCGAGAACTATCCGCACCTGCCGCATCCGCCTGTCGTTCTCGACCACCGCCATTTCACGCCGGACGAGCTTGGCACGTGGGGGCTTGAATGGATCGATGGCGAATTCACCGGCTACATTGCGGGCGAGCCGGTTGCCAGGTTGACGCTCGCGGCCGACCCGCTGCCGACAACGCTGCAGGTCGTTGCCGACAGCCCGACCTTAAAGGCCCGGGAGCGCGACACGACCCGCGTCATCATCCGCGCGCTCGATCAGCAGGGACAGCGCCTGCCCTTCATGAATGACAATGTCACCCTGCACGTCGACGGACCGGCGAAGATTGTCGGGCCGGCATCGATTCCGCTACAGGGCGGCACGGCCGGCTTCTGGTTGGAAGCGACAGGACTGACCGGCGCGATCAGCGTACAGGCGAACTGCAGCCGGCTCCCTGCCGTCAAGATCGAACTGACCGCCGTTTGAGCATAATGGCGGTACGCCCGACCTCGCGGGGCGTGCCGTCAGCCGGACCGCGCCGGCTGCACTGACCGGACTGTGCCGTTGTTGTCGACGATGCAAGAGAACTTCTTGCCGCCGGCATCGAGATCGACGCCGAAGGTGCCGTCGGGCAGTTGACGGGAGGCCGTGGGCAGTACCTTGGCGTTCGCGCCGGCAATTCCGGCCGCCGAATTGGCGCAGAGTAGCTGGAGATCCGCCGGTGCAGTCTGCAACGTGGTGCGGGCCATGCTGTCAGGCGCTGGCGGCGTCGGCGGCGTGCAGGCGCCAAGCAACGCCGCGCTCGCCATTGCCGTTATCGCCCAGCCGATCGAAATTCCCCTCGCGATTCTCTGCCCCAAGATCCTGTCCCCCGACTAGCGTTGTTTTCTCCATTTCCGGCGCTTGTGCCGGACCTATTGTCAGACGCCCTTGTAGAGCGCCGCCCCCTGCATCAGCACGATGACCTTGGCGCCAATCTTGATCCGCGAGGCGAGGTCGACGATGTCGTTATTGTTCATACGGATGCAGCCGGAGGAAACGTCGAGACCAATGGTCCAAGGTTCCGCCGTCCCATGGATGCGATAGATGGTGTCCTGGTCGCCTTCGTAGAGGTAGAGCGCCCGGGCACCCAATGGATTTTCCGGTCCGCCCGGCATCCCGGCTGCCCACTTGGCCGCGTTCGGGTCACGCGCCACCATTTCGGCCGGTGGTGTCCAGGTCGGCCATTCCGCTGTCCGGCCCACACGCACGATCCCGGCCCAACCGAAGCCTTCGCGCCCGACGCCGATACCGTAGCGGATTGCCTGCCCGCCAGGCTGGGTGAGGTAGAGGAAATGCTGGTTGCCGTCGATGATGATCGTTCCTGGCGGCTCCGCGGTCCTGAAGGTCACGGTCTGCATCCGGAATGCTTCAGGCGGTTGGTTGTTGCGCGCGTAGTACTGGCGAGCCTTCTTCTTGTCGTAGTCGACCCAAGTGTGCGTCTTGGAGTCATAGATCTGTGTCTGAGCCCAGGCAGCCAGGGGGCCGAGGCAGGCTGCCGCAGCAAGCAGAGCCAAAGTCAGCTTGCGCGGCCGGATGGCCTCTTTCCTCTTCACCGGAAATTTGCAGCGTGCCGTCATTGCTTAGCCCACCCATCCACGCGCTTTGCGTTGTCGGCGACCCATTTTTTCGCGTAGTCGAGCGGCGGTATGCGGTCGACTTCAAGCGCATAGCTCATCGCCGTCGCCTCCTCCGGCGTCAGATCGACTTTTTCCAGAAACGCCGCGATCTCGGGGCGTTTCTTGGCGAAAGCGGCGCCGTATCCGATGCGGAAGTTGGCTGTATCCCAGGCCGTCGATGCGGAGGACTTGGTGACCCAGAGCGGATCACTGGGACCGACGAGCTTCCACTTGCTGGCATCATGCGGCGGCTCGGTAAGGCGGACGATCCTGTGCAGGTCAAAGATGAAGTGCGGCGCGTAGCAGGCAAAGACAAGCGGCTGGTTTGTTGCGATCGCGATATCCAGCCCCGCCATGGCGACTTCTTCTTCCGACTCGACCAGCGTCAGGTTCTTGGCGTAGCCGTAGGTGTTTGCCCGCACCCGCTCGATCCCCGTCGAAGCCCAGGTCGGCGCGCCGAGCCACAGCTCGCCCTTGCCGTCACCATCAGTGTCGAGAATCTTTGTTTTCTCCGGATCGCTGAGATCCGCGATCGACTTCAGCCCCTTTTCGGCGGCAGCCGGAGTCGCGCAGATGCCCTGCCATGCCGGCACGCCATGCTTGGCGAGAACCACGGCACCCTTTTCCGTGACAAAGGTTTTGATGACATCTTCGAGGTTCGGCTGCCAGACCTCCGGCTGGATGTCCACCGTGCCTTTCTCCATGCCATTGAACGCAAGTAGCGTCCCGAGCTCCTGCACATCGGCATTGAGCCCGAATTCCTTGGCAATGCTGACCTTGAGAATATTCGCCGTCGCCTGCCCGGAAGGCCAGTTCGGCATCGCGATCACGAGATCGGCGGCGAAGGCGGCACTACTCATCGCAAGCGCTGCGGCGAGAATGGATGAGAAGAGCCCTGAACATGCTACGCACTTCGTCATGCTTGCCCCCAAACATGCGAGAAAGGATCGTAGAAATGCACGTCACATCTTGCAGGCGAACATGCATAAAGCATTTGCATGCGTCAAGTCGAATTGACGTTCGCACCCGGTCCTAGCGAAGGCAGTTTTCGTCTGCCCAAGCCTTGACGCTCGCTGCCATCGTGGCGAGATGATCGGCGACGGAGAAGCCGGATATCTTCTTGCGCGGCGCGAGATCGTGGTCGCCATCCTCGAGCCAACGCAATGATATTGCGGGGGAAAGCGGATAGGTCTCGACCTCCTCGCGCGTACCGAATTCGTCGCGCGTCCCCTGGCAGATAAGCGTCGGTGAACGCAGGTTTCTCAGATGCGCGGTGCGCAGCTGTTGCGGCTTGCCGGGTGGATGAAAAGGATAGCCAAGGCACAACAATCCACAGATCGCGCCTTGGTCATATAGCTCGTCGGCAATTATGCTGGCCACTCGTCCGCCCATGGATTTGCCGCCGATGATGAGCGGCCCGCTGCTCGCGACCTCCTTTACCGCCTCCATGTATTCGGGGATGAGGGTCTCGGCTTTCGGCGGCGGTTTTCTTGCATCCGACGTCCGCCGCGCCGCCATGTAGGCGAACTCGAAGCGCGCGATCCGGAAGCCTTTACCGACAAGCGCCTCGGAAGCCGCCGTCATGGACTTCGAGTCCATCGGTGCGCCGGCACCGTGGGCAAGCAGGATGGTGGCTGGGGGATTGTCCGGGCCGGTGATCAGAAACGTCTCGCTCATCGCGATGTCATAGCGCAATGAGCGAAGCCTCACCATATCGGACGTGCAAGGTGATAGCCGGTTTCAATGGAATTTCGGCATGTCGGGAAGCGCCGAGAATTCTTCGCTGATCATTTCGCTCATGGCGACCAGGATCTCCTTGCGGGAGAAGCCCGACCGTTCGAGTTGCAGGATCATTTGGTCGAGATCCAGTTCGAGCTGACCGCGACAGCACGCCACCCGATCGGCAGAAACGAGGAGAACTTCTTCAAGAATTAGCATCGCTTCGCTCCTAATTTCCAGAAGCAACCTGCGACTGCGCTAAATGTTCCAGGGACCGCCAGCAACATTTCCTGAACGGCGACTGCGGAATTTATTACAGATTACTAATTAATATGCGGTCGACGCCCCTTCGATCACCAAACGTCCATGCCGCACTTGGTGGCTTCCCCCCAGGGGCCGTTTCAACTCTGTCTGCCGAGCACATGCACTGGGAACAAGATCAGCCAGTGGCCCACGGCGTAATATACCGTATACTACCTCATCCCCTGTGTATTTTACTGCCTTGACGCTCTTACTCATCTTATCCTTTGGAAAACTCGGAGGACATGGCGATGACTGCAAACGAGACGACCCCTCAGTCGATGACCAGTGCCGAAGATCTGCGCAAGCGTGCCCTTGAACTTCAGCTTGCGGAGATGGAACGCGACGACAAGATAAAGGCCCGCGAGGCGACGAAACATGCAGAGTTCGTCGAGGATTTTTTCCAGAAGCATATCGGCGAGACAGAGCGGGCGGTCATCAAACGGCTGGTGATGAAAGCTGCCGCGGACGGAAAATACGAAGCGATGGTCTACAGCTTCCCGTCGAGCCTCTGCTCGGATAGCGGTCGACACATCAACAACAACCTGCCCGGCTGGCAGAACACCCTCCAGGGCAAGGCAAGGGAACTTTACGATCTCTTCGAGACGGCGGCCAAGCCCCAGGGCTATGGGCTGAAGGCGGCGATCATCAATTTTCCGGGGGGCATCCCCGGCGACGTCGGCTTCTACCTGACCTGGGAGCCGCCCGTCGAATAATTCGGAGCGGAAAGCGCGCGATACCCGCCGACAGGGTTTGCGAACGTCCTGCGCTTTGTGGGGTATGCGGGGAGAAGCTTGGCCTCCGCGCCAATGGAGCACGCGATGCCACGGTGCGCCACGACGGCATGGAAGCGCACAGCACTCGCCAGGACGTATTCTCAAGGCATCGGAGCCCGTGGCGATGAAGGCGATTGAAGCATATTGCGAACGAATCTCCTGGCCGTATCGCTCATTGCAGTACACCACCACCTCCGCCTCGAGGTTCGAGCAAAGCCGTTCAGATTCAAGGATGCGCCGCTCATCCGTCGAGCTGGCCGAGGAAGCGCTCCAAGGCGTCGACCCCCAGGTCGTAGGACTCGAAAAGAGCGCTCAATGTCTCGCTTGCCACGGAGACAATACAGCGACGGATCTCGGGGATCCTCATCATTAGTTTTGCGTCCGCGCTGCCTCGTTGAAGTCGTGGATCGTTCCATATGAGGAATTCAGCAGCCGCGAAGGAGCAGGCATTTCATGGCATCCGGCAGGCCACAGATCGCGGATGTAATCGACCCGGGTGATGCCCTCGGCGAAGTCCTCTTCGGACTGATCATGGCGCTGACATTTACCGTCGGCTCACGGCTCATCTTCACCGAAGGGGGCCTTGACGTCCGCGAGCTGATCGTCGCGACCATCGGCTGCAACGTCGCATGGGGCATCATCGACGCCGTGCTGTTCGTCTTGGGCGTGGTATTCTACAAGAGCCGGCGCGGACGCGTCTTTCGGCAGGTCAGAGCCGCTCAAAACGAGCGGGACGCCATTGCTGCGCTCCGGAAGGAATTTCCGATCGACGGCGAACCGCTGGTTTCCGCGGCAGCGGATGAAGAGGCACTCTACCAGGCCATGCTCGGCCTCGCGCGGCGAGGAAGCCCTGCCAACACTCGTCTATCGAGAGATGATTTTCTCGCCGCCTTCATCGTCTTTCTCCTGGTATCGGCGACATCGCTGCCTGCGGTTATCCCCTTCTTCATGATCAGCAGTGCGGACCTTGCGCTGAGAACCAGCAATTTTCTACTGATTGCCCTGCTCTTCCTGACAGGCTGTGCCTGGGCGCATTTTTCGGACGCAAAGCCGCTCAACGCAGGCGTAACGATGACGTGCCTAGGCCTCGCGCTGGTCGGCATTGCGATTGCTCTTGGGGGGTAGGGATGGTGGACCGCGCTACGCCACCGCCCGCGACAGGGACCAGGGGTGCATCGGACTGGGCCTTTCCCCTGCGATTGCACCTCAGCGTCATCATTGTCGGGCTGCTGGCTTGCACGGCGCTGCCGCTCGTGTGGATCGCATATACCCAAGGCAAGGTAACCGCCCTGTCCGCTGGCGAAGCACAAATGCGTCAACTCGGCTTGCGCACCATCGAGAACTACCGCGATGTGTTCAACGGCGGATACACCGCGATCGAGACGGCCGCCGCCGTCCCGCAAATGCTCACGCCGCCACCCCAGGATCTGCCGGCGAAGCAGGCCCTGCTGCTGCGAGAACTGAAGTCGTCCTTCCACATAGACGGGGTCTATGTCGGCTTTGCTGACGGGACGTACATTCAGGCCACCAACCTTGCGACAAATCCGGCGTGGCGCGACGCCTTGAATGCTCCGGCCGACGCCGCATTCGCCGTTCGTGCGATCACGAAGGTCATCGGTATTCCAGTGACGACCTGGACGTTCTTCGACCAGGACATTCGACCTCTCGCTCGGCGCGCAGACGGCGACGATGTCTTCGACCCGCGGTCCCGGCCCTGGTACAAGGCCGCGGTCTCGGAGGGCCGGACGACATCGGTCGGCCCCTATATTTCCGCTGCGACCAACTACCTCACCCTGACGTTCGCTACGCCCGTAGCCGGGAAGGACCAGGTCGTTATCAGCGCGGATGTGATGCTTGTGACCTTGGGAGAGGTTGTCGATACCGGGACGATCTCGGAAGAGGCGCATGGCTACGTATTCGACAGCACCGGCCGCCTGATCGTTCACTCCGACCCCGTGATCATGACGAAACTGCGCGATCAGATGCGTCGCGGGAGGCTGATGTCTGTTGCAGACGTGGCAGCGACAGACCCAGCCATCCCGGCCGTCGCGAATCTGGCACAGGACCGCAGCCGGCCGGATGGCGATGTCTTCCGCTTTCTGGTGAATGGCCGCGAGTATCTGGCCCAAAGCTTTCGTGCGGAAATAGCCGGCATGCTGAAAAACTACACGGTCGTCATCGCAGCACCGCTTGACGACCTGGTCGGTCCTGTCGAGCGGACCCTGAGGCGCAATCTGGCTGCCGCAGCCGCCTTCCTGTCGGCGGGCGCGATCGCCGCGATCATCATCTCCCGGTTGATCAGCCGCTCGCTCTATGCGTTGGCCGACGAGGCGAGGCAACTGGGCAATCTGGAATTCAAACAGAGCCGCGTCTCGCGCTCCTGGATATCCGAGGTGAACGCGCTCGGCAAAGCGCTCGGTTCCGCCCGTGATACCATCCGGATGTTCTCGCTCTACGTGCCGCGTGAACTGGTCCGCAGGATTGTCATGACAGGCCAATCAGCGATCGGCTCCGCCTCCAGGCAGGAGATCACTGTCCTCTTCACCGACATCAGAGAGTTTACCACCATCTCCGAACGGCGCTCGCCCGAAGAGGTCGTCGCCCTGCTTTCCACCTATTTCGAAACCCTCAATATGATTGTCGAGCGCCACGGCGGTACCATAGCGCAATATATCGGCGACTCCGTTTTGGCGATGTGGAACGCACCGGTTCATGACGAGCGGCATATCGAAAACGCCTGCCGTTGTGCCTTGTCGATGAAAACTGCGATCGACGAGATGAATGCTTCCAATCGCGCCGCCGGTCGCCCCGAACTCGTCACCCGCTTCGGCCTGCACACCGGACCGGCCGTCGTCGGCAGCGTCGGCGCCGAAACCCGCCGGCAATACACCGCAATCGGAGACACTGTAAACATCGCCTCGCGACTGGAGGGCCTGAACCGCGACTATGGAACCTCGATCCTCGTCAGCAGCGCGGTCCGCAACGCAGTTGCGGAGAATTTCAGTTTCCTGCCTATCGGCACCGTCAGCGTCAGGGGCCGAACGGGGCAGACCGAGCTTTACGAGCTTCGGGGCTAGTATCGCTCGAACAATCCGTCCATTGCAGGAAGGCTCTTGGCCCCTGCCAGAGAGCGCGGCTATAGCGATCGGTAGGGGATATCGGATGGCCTTGAGGCTTCTACGCTCAGGTGTCTCGTGGCGATCGAAGCTGCCTGGAGTATTCGCTCTTTCTGCAGGCTGGGTCCCGCGATCACCGTGTCAAACCCGAGGTTTGTGCGGCCCTCACTATCGTTGCCCAGATCAAGGTCGACTTCAAAATACGGAACCAGCATCGTCGCCATCCCACGGACTCTCACGGACTGATGGTCAAGTGGTACGAACTTCGAAATGATGCGCCATTCGCACTCCTCACGAAAGGACGGATCCTTGAAGGCACAGGCTAGCTGCTGGTAACGAGTGACAATCTGGTTTGCGAACTCTTCGACCCGTTCATCGTCCAAGGGCGTGGTGGCATCGATCGTCGCCAACGAGTGATCGATGAACTCCTTGGCGAGCGCTGTTTTCTGGCTTTGCTCATAGATACACTTGACAAGGCGGAAGCACGCCCTTTCGGCAACCCTTTGCAGGTCGCTGACGACAAATCCCAAGCATACTCCTCCACCCGCACCATAGCCCCTCCATTGGCTCAGGAGATCGTCGTCCTCCGCAAAGGACGCCGTGTAGACATATCCCCTGCTGGAAGAAATCGATGAGAGAGGCTACCCGAAGCAATATGGCCTGCTGTCTTGACGATGCGGCTTTCGCACGCTTCTGCCTCCGCCTTCAGGTAGCCCAGCCCATATACGAACTCCCTCTGAATCATTCAGATAGTGGATGTTTGTCGCCCATATCACTTTCGAACTGACAATACCGAGAAACCCTTGAAGTGTCGTGTAGTGGAAAAGGCGCGGCCGCAGTGTCGCGCTCGCCCTGCCGGCTGACGTCGGCAGAAGCGAAAGGTGATCGTTAATCATATTTGGCGTCAGTCGAGCTCCGTTGAGGCGAAACCACGCTGGAGCCTTTCAGGGCTAAATTGAAGCGTTCTGCCGGAACCACACCTCAGTCGCGCACGACCGTCCAGTTGTCGTCGGGGTTGAACTCCTTGATCGCCGCGGCGCGCTGCTCGGTCTCGGGCCCCAGATCTCGCTGGTAGACGATGTTGGAACCGTTGACGACGAAGGTCTGAGCCCCGGTCACGTGATACTTGACCGGCCAGGCGATCAACGCAAAACCGCCCGTCATGTTGCCATTGACGATATAGCTCTGCTTTCCACCGATCACGTTGGGGCCCTGGGCCGTCAGGATGCGATAGCGGTAGCCATAGTAGCCTTCGCCGCGCTTCGCCTTACTGAAGGCGGCCGTTTCGATCAGGGGCCCCGCCGGGCTTTCTTCATCAAAGGCACCGGGCTCCCAGTAGAGGCCGTCGCGTTGTCCCGGGGTGCTGATCAGCTTCTGCGCAAATTCGAAAAGTCCGTCCTCGTCCTCGTCGATTTGCGCGTACGCGTATTGGGCGTTCACATAGTCATGCATCGTCTGGATTGTCGCCAGTTCGCTCTGACCGACACGGCGGTTGACGATCTCCTGCAAACCGACCTCGGTATCGAATGCCCATTTGCCGTCCTTGTTCTTCGACAGAGGAAAGGGCAGCGGCCACATGACGTCGCCAATCAGAACCACCTTGCGATCATGGAGGTCCTGCAATTGCAGTTGGCGCAAAGCGCCCTCGCGGATCGTTTCATAGCTTAGCATCGCCTCCTTGCTGGATCGCAGTTTGGCCGCGTCCAGACCGAGAAGGCTCGCGAGGCCATCGATATCATTGTAGCTCAACACCGTCTTGAACCGCTCAAGCGCCGCCGATGGGTCATCGAATGACGGCGGCGTACCGGCCACGAATTCCTGAAGATTCGTCTGAATCTGCGACATCGACGGGGCCGCCCACGCCAGGGAGAGAGCCGTTCCTAGCAACAGCGGAATCAACTTAAACTGTGGTCTCATGGTTTATCTCCGGAAATCTGAATAGCTGGACACCCTATCGCCGACCGCCACCTCCACGCCCCCCACCGCCACGGCCGCCGCCGCCGTGTGGTATCGGGCGCGAGCGTTGAGCGGAGGGACGTGGACCACCCCTTTGCCCGCCTCCCATGCTCTGTCCGCCTCGCTGGGAAGCCACCGCTTCACGCCGGCCGGACTGCACGTTGCCGAGGGCGCTCGGTTGGCGCGAACGGTTGTCGGGCCGCGCCGCCATCTTCGGTGCGCTTGGCTTCTTGACTGCCGGCTTTGATGGACGGTTGGCAGCATTGCCCGGTCGATTGGCGGCATTTCCTGGACGGGCATCCACGCGATTGCCCAGATCGCCCGGGCGGGCATCCGGACGCGCCCCACCCGGCCGGTTGGCGACAGCATCGCCTGCCCTCGGATTTGCCCTCAGGCCCTCCGCAGTGCTCTTTCGAATATCGTCAGCACGTGTGCTGACATTTCTGGCTCCTTGTCCGCGGTTCGCCTGCCGGTCGCTGACCTTGTTCTTGAGCTGGTTGCGGTTGTCGGACTGCAGGCTGGATTTGATCGCCGAACGATCGATGTTTGCGAGCTGATCCCTGTCGATATTCAGCTTGCTGCGATCGACCTTGGTCCAGTCGACGTCGTTCCATTTGACCTTGCCGTTGAAATTTCGGTCGTTAAAGCAGTTGTTGCAGTCGATATCGACATCGCCGCCCCAATTACCGCCCCAAACGCCCCAATCGTCCCAATTGACGATGGCAGCCCAGGCGACGCCCGTCACCGCGGCGGCAAAGAACCCGGCACCCGGATAATAGTAGCTGTCGTAAGAATTGGGATAGTAGGAGATCGGAGCGGCCGTATAGCCTGGCTCATAGAGCATTTCGGGTGGATATTGAGGGATATAGACCTTCTCGGGATTGGTCGGTCGTATGACGACGTTCTCGTTCTCAGTCACGACCGTGATCTTGTCGTCGGTCTTGATGACGTTCTTCGCCACCGCTTCGTCGCGAAGCTGCTGAATGGCAATCAGTACATCCTTTTGCTGGTTTGTAAGCGCGTCACCCAGCGATTGAGTCCAATCGAGGTCGTCGCTCATCATCTTGACGAAATCTGGATAGTTGAGGAGCGAGATGACACTTCCATCCCAATCATCCTTCGGCTTGAGATCGGCGTCTTTCTTCTTGGCCTCCAGGAAACGCTGAGCCTCGATGACCTGCACCGGAAACAGTGAAGCCGCCGAGATCGCCGCCACGAGCTCGTCCGGATAGAGGGCGATGCGTGCCACAAGCACTTCGAGCTCATTCTCGGAAAGCAGAGCGGCCTCCGGCGCCGTCGCCTCTGTCGAGGCGGGTTTCTGTGCGGGGGTCGCGGTCTGTGAATACGCTGGCGGGCCGGGATGCATCGAAATGATTGCCAGCGCAGAAAGCCCCGCAAGCAATCTCAAATATCTTGCTTTCACCACGCAACGACCTCCTCTGAATCAAAACAAATTTTGTGTAAGTGCCTCACGGAGATTTTGGCCTGGTGTCCGAAGGCCGCCTAAGCATCACGATTTTCGATTGTGCGAGCGCCTCTCCCATTTCCTTCAAAAGGGCTTCAACCAGTGCGGCATATTCTTGCCGCCGCGCTTCGCGCACGCTTTCGGGAAGGCGCTCGATATGCGCCAAGGTTTCCACCGCGATTGCCAGATCCTCGCACATGCTGTGAAACGCGTCGCTCCCGTAAAAGAGCCGCTGCACCAGCTGCGCCTGGCCAGGAAAGTGCGCCTCGGCCCTTTCGAGAACCGACAAAGGTGTAGAATTGCTATCTCCCGAAACCATCCCCGCCCCGCTGTCAAATGCGTTAAGCAGAGTTGCATCATATAGCGTCAGCCCGGAATGGCGGCGTAACTTACGCGATCCTACGTTCGGCGGAGTTTTCCCTTATGCGCCTGTCGCTCCTGCCATCCTCCATCGATTTGCTACGGCGAAAATCCAAGATCATCTTCAGCTGCTGCACCTTTCGTCAGACCAATAGAGGATACGTGATGTTACGGGTCTTTGCGCCAAAGTGGGTCTAGTATCCGCAGGTCGACAGCAAGCGAACGGGCGGCCAGACCAAGCCGAAGAGGCGGCCAGACCAAACCGAAAAGGAGGAACGGTGTTTCTCGACTATTTTGCACTGGGAGTGTTGCTCTTCGTCGTAGTCACTCTGTTCTATGCAGTGATCGCGATCCACGACATCCCACACCTGATCGCCAAGGCCAGGAACCATCCGCACCAGGACGCCATCCACGTTGCCGGATGGGTGAGCCTGTTCACGCTGCACGTCATCTGGCCCTTCCTTTTCATCTGGGCCACCCTTTACCGCGAGGATCGCGGTTGGGGCATCCGGACGGATGGCAAGCTATCCCCAGAAGCCGAAGCCAACGCTGAAATTGCCCGTCTCCACGCACGGATCGCGGAACTCGAGGCTCCAATGGCAGAGAGGGAGAAGGTCTGATGGAATTACTCCTGATGCTGACCTACGCGGCTTTTTGCTTCGCGATCTTCAAGTTGTTCAGAATTCCAGTGAACCAGTGGTCGCTTGCGACGGCTGTCCTAGGCGGCATATTCATCATTGCCGGGCTGGTGCTGCTCATGAGCTACAACCATCCCTATTCCAGCGATGGGCGCATTTATTTTACCTCGGCTCCGGTCATCCCGGTCGTGGGCGGCCAGGTCGTAGAGGTGCCGGTCACGCCAAACGCTCCGTTGAAGAAGGGCGATGTTCTCTTCAGGATCGATCCTCGCCCCTATCAATATGCCGTCGATCAGAAAACGGCGTCGCTTGCCGAAGCCAAGCAGACCGTCCTGCAGTTGAAGGCTGCTCTCGATGCCGCCAATTCGGCCGTAACAGGTGCGGAAGCATCTAGGGACCGATCGCTGCAGGCCTTCGAAAAGTTTCAGGCATCGAATGAAAACGCAAAATCCAGCGGCAGAGGTGCCGTCTACTCCGAGCTCGAAGTCGAGAACCGGCGCGGCATCTACCTGACGGCCGAGGCCGCCGTCGATACAGCCCGTGCTCAGGCGGCGCAAGCAAGGCTCGCCTACGAGTCCGAGATCAACGGAACGAATCCCACGGTCGCGCGGCTGGAGGCAGAGTTGGCGAACGCGCAATACGAGCTCGACCAGACGACCGTGCGCGCACCGAGCGACGGATACGTGACGCAGGTTTTCCTACGTCCCGGCATGATGGCGAATCCCCTGCCCTTGCGGCCGGTGATGGTCTTCATCAACAGCGAGGACCGGTACCTCGCTGCCGCCTTCATTCAGAATTCGCTCCAGCGCGTGCGGGTTGGCGACGAGGCCGAGGTGGCGTTCAAGGCCGTCCCCGGCAAGATCTTCAAGGCGCGCGTCCGGGAAGTCATCGATGTGATGGCGCAAGGCCAGTTGCAGCCAGGCGGCGCGCTGATCGACCCGCAATCGCCCGAACGGCTGTCGCCGGGGCAGACACTGGCGGGTATCGAAATACTGGAGAGCACCGACGGGTATCAACTGCCCGGCGGTGTGGTCGCCGAGGTCGCGGTCTACACACATTACTGGCACCACGTCGCTCTCCTCCGAAAGGTCCTGCTACGCATGAGCAGCTGGATGAACTACGTCTTCCTCGAACACTGAACGCATCAACAATTTCCGGTCGTTGCCTGGATGCGGCGGCCGGACAAGCTTGGAGATCAACCACGAGAGAGCAGAGGGAGCCCGAGTTGATAGGCAGCCTACCAATGTTGCGGGGCTTGGCCGGTTTCAAGAAAGACTGGCTTCGTAGCGATATCCCTGCCGGGTTATCGATCGCCGCGGTGGGTTTGCCGAGCGCCATTGCCTATCCGGCGATTGCTGGCCTGCCTCCAGAGACCGGCATCTACGCCAGCATCGTTGGGCCGATCGCCTACGCACTTTTCGGCCCTTCCCGGCTCTTGGTCGTCGGCCCCGATGCCGCAACGATGACGGTGCTTGCGGCTGCGATGACCGTTATCATCGCGGCCGATCCGGCTGCTGCCAACATTGACCGGGTTGCCATCGCATCGGCGCTCGCCCTTGGCGTCGGCGTCTTTTGCATCGCCGCAAAACTGCTGCGCCTCGGCGTCCTCGCGAGCTTCCTGTCGCGCCCGATCCTGGTGGGCTTCTTTGCCGGCGTGTCGCTTTCCATCCTCGTCGGGCAGATCAGCCGCTTCACTGGTGTAAAGATTGAGTCGGATGGTCTCCTTGCGCCGGTCGCCGAAATTCTTGGCAAGACCGCCTTGATCCACTGGCCGTCGCTTCTCTTCGGTCTCTCCATGTTTTCGCTGCTTTGGATCGTCAAGGCGTTCCACCTCAAGGTTCCGGGTCCTGTGCTGGTCGTTGTTATTTCCGTCATTCTCTCGGCGCTTTTCGACTTCCAGGGACGTGGCATGGCAGTCGTGGGCAATATCCCAAGCGGCTTCCCGAGCTTTTCCCTGCCGGCAATCCATCAGATGCCACTCGATAAGCTTGTGCTTGGTTCGGCCGCGATCTTTCTGGTGAGCTTCGGCGCCGGCATCGTGACCGCGCGAAGCTTCGGATCGCGCACTGGTGAAAACGTCAACGCGAACCAGGAACTGATCGGTCTCGGCGCGGCCAATATCGCGCCCGGCCTGTTCGGTTCCTTTCCCATCAGCATGTCGGACTCGAGAACCGCGATAAACCTCTCCACGGGCGGCGTCTCCCAGCTGGCGGGACTGGTCTCAGCTGCCACGCTGATCGCCGCTCTTGTATTCCTCCACAGCGCTCTGCGGATCCTGCCGATCCCCGCGCTCGCAGCCATCCTTGCAAGCGCCGCCATCAGCCTCATCGATATTCAGGAACTCAAGAAGATCTGGCACATCAGCCGCATGGAATTCGTCTTTGCGCTGATCGCCATGTGGGGCGCAATCAGCTTCGGCGTCCTCAACGGCGTGGTCGTTGCGGTTGCCGCAACCTTCGTCTACCTCCTGCGCAAGACGATGTTTCCGCGTGACAGCCTCCTTGGTCACATTGCCGGACGGCACGGCTTCTTCGAGCTCGCCCGCTTCCCGGAAGCGCGCCCCGTCGAAGGCGCTGCCGTCTTCGCCATCCAGGGCAACATCCTGTTCTACAACGCCGACTATGTCCGCATGCGACTGACGGAGGTTGCCAGAGAGCTTGCTCCCGGAACCAAGTGCTTCGTTCTCGACGCCGGTGCCATCACGCACGTGGATAGCACAGGTGCGCTCGCACTCGACGCTGTGGCCGATGACTTGGCCAAGCGGGACATCGTCTTTGCCATTGCCGACGTCAGCGAGGAGAGTCGCGGCATCCTGGAGCGTGCCGGGTTCATCAAGAAGATCGGCGCCCACAATCTTTTCAATGGTCGGGAAGAGGCCCTGCGTGCGCTCATGGGCAATGTCGCAGGGAATGCGCGTTAAACAATGGAGGGAACGATGGACGAAGCATACGATCCGAAGCAAGAGGTTCCAGCGGAACGCAAGGGCAAGCATAAGAAAGCCAAGTCCTGGGACTACGACAAGGAAATCAAGCGACTGCAGATCGAACTGGCGAATCTGCAGGCATGGGTAAAGAAGTCGGGCGCCCGGATTGTCATCATCTTCGAAGGCCGTGACGCCGCCGGCAAGGGTGGGATGATTAAGCGGATAACGGAAAAGGTCAGCCCGCGTGTATTCCGCGTCGTCGCCTTACCCGCTCCCACCGATCGCGAGAAAACCCAGATCTACATGCAGCGCTATATTGCGCATTTGCCGGCAGCCGGCGAGGTCGTGATCTTCGACCGCAGTTGGTACAACCGCGCCGGCGTTGACCGCGTCATGGGCTTCGCCAGCGAGAAGAAGGCTCAGCGCTTCCTGGAACTTGCGCCCCGCTTCGAGGCGGCCATCGTCGAAAGCGGCGTTATTCTGCTGAAGTATTTCCTGACCGTCAGCGAGGAAGAACAGGAACGCCGCTTCAAGCGCCGCATCGACGATCCGGTTCGGCAGTGGAAACTCAGCCCCATGGACGTCGAGTCCTACCAGCGCTGGTGGGACTACACGCGAGCCTATGACGAGATGCTACGGATGACGGACAGCAACCACGCGCCGTGGTGGCTCGTGCCTTCCGACGACAAGGAGCGCGCCCGGATAAACTGCATCTCCCATATACTGCAGTCGATCCCCTACGAGCGGGTAAAGTTCGACGCGCCGGATCTTGGCAAACGGCAGAAGCGGCCATCGAACTATGTCGAGGATCAGAGCGTCAGGCATGTTGTGCCGGAGACGACTCGATGACGCCTGATCCGTTCAGGCATGCACTGTGGAAAACCGTGGAATAGGCTACGCGATGCAGCAACAGAAGAGCGGGACCGCGGCAGAAGCCGGTCCCGCGCAGATTTCGGTAGAGGCACGGGTCAGCGACTTGGTGCGGATCGGCATCATTGGGCTATTCGCCTATTGGAGCCTGCAGCTGGTTGCGCCATTCGCGCTGATCGTCATCTGGTCCGCGATCCTCGCGGTAGCGCTCTTTCCGATGTTCACCGGTCTGTCCAGACTTCTAGGAGATCGGCCCAAGCTTTCGGCCACCATTATTGTCATAGCGTGCCTTGTGCTCATAATCGCGCCATTGGCGCTTGTCTCGGTCAATTTCGCCGATGCAATCCTGGCTCTCGTGGCGCAATTGAAGTCCGACAATTTCACCTTTCCCGCGGCGCCTGAGGCTATTCGTGGTTGGCCAGTGGTCGGCGAGCGCCTTTACGCCGGCTGGAACCAGGTCGCCGGCAATCTCGCGGCAGCAATCATGAAATTCCAGGCGCCTCTCCGCGAGGTCATGGGAGTCATCATCGCCAAATTTGCAGCAATCGGCGGTGGGGTGCTGAGCTTCGTCGCGTCGGTCATTCTCTCCGGCATCTTCCTCACCATGTCCCCCCGCCTTGCAGCAACGATTCAGGTATTGGCGGGCCGCATCGGCGGAGAGAGGGGGGTTGGCTTTGCGCGGCTGGCGGGATCAACGGTTCGCAACGTCTCGCGCGGCGTCATCGGCGTAGCCTTGCTTCAGACGCTCCTATGCGGCCTGTGCTTTGCCTTCTTCGATATTCCGGCGCGCGGAGCCCTGACTTTTGCCGTGTTCATGCTTTGCCTGATGCAGCTTGGCCCTGGCCTCGTTCTTATCCCGGCCATCATCTGGGCATGGTTCTCCTGGCCTGCATCGATGGCCTTTGCCTTCACTGTCGTGGCGATCCCGATCACGGTCGTGGACAACGTGCTGAAGCCGATCTTGATGTCCCGAGGGCTTTCAACTCCGATGCCGGTAATCCTCATCGGCGTCATCGGCGGAACTCTCTCGCATGGCCTGCTCGGCCTGTTTCTGGGGCCAATCGTGCTCAGTGTCTTTTACGAACTGCTGCGCGCCTGGGCTTGGCCATCAGAGACATTGCCCGGGGCTACGGCTGCCCCGGCGATGGCAGAGAACACCGGCACGGATTGAATTTTATCCAACGCTGCACCTATCGATCGGTCTGATGGACTGTTCTAGGCCAAAACCAGTGACCCAAATCGGACTGCACCGCGCTCAACCGGCGGGTAACCATTTGAAGGTGCATCGTATGTAGCGGTTGCAGCCACCGGCAGTTCTGAGCTAATACTATAATCAGCTAAAATATTTGCGTGATCTCGTTAGGGCGTCATCATGAGCAGCGCAATAGCCAAGCCCTCGAAGCCGACGGCCGAGGAAATCTACGACCAACTTGAACGGATACTGGCGAGCGAAGAATTCCATTCGCCGGAGCGGGGCCGCAAGTTTCTGCAATTCATCATAAGCGAGGCCTTGGCAGGCCGATCGGAATTCCTGAAGGCCTTCACAATCGCCAATGAGGTCTTTGGTCGCCAGGTCAATTTCGACGCCCAGAACGATCCTGTCGTCAGGATCGAAGCAGGCCGAGTCCGCCGAGCACTTGAACGCTACTACCTCATCGCCGGCCAAGCGGACGAGGTAACGATTACGATCCCCAAGGGTGGGTACAGGCCGTGCTTCGAATATGCTCACAACGTTCCGACACCGTCGCTCGCGGCGCCGCAGTTTGATCTCGCTCCAGCGATCGAGCCTCACCGTGACACCGGGCCGCTTCACAGCCTCGGCCAATCTTTCGGCCGCCCTCAATTATCGACCACGCTGACGCTCGGCACCGCCCTTTTGCTCGCGGCAGCTTCGCTTTATATCGTCCTTCCACAGGCATTGTCGGGGTGGCACCAAAATCCCTCAGGCGCCTCGCCGACAGAAGCGGCCGAACCCAGAGTCATTGTCGAGTCCTTTGAGGATGAGGGTTCCGCAAATGCTGCTTCCGAAATCGCGCGTGGCCTGAGGGACGAGATTATCGGCAAGCTAGCAAAGTTCGATGACATCGTCGTTGTCGCGGATGCGTCGAAGGCCGAACAACCGAGCCCGAATGCTTATGGTTTGCAAGGCAATGTCCAACTCGACGGGCCAAGATTGCGGCTTGTCGCCCGGCTCGTGCGCCAATCCGACGGTGCAGTGATTTGGGCGAACAATTACGACGCGGACCTTCGCGCGCAAAGCAAGCTCGAGATCCTGACCGGCGCCGCTGAAGAGATCGCCAGCACTGTCGCGGAACCATATGGTGCGGTTTTTCAAGCCGACACCGACGCACTTGCCTGGCATCCGCAGAGCGGAGATGCGGACGCCTATGCCTGCAGATTGGCTTACTATAGCTACCGTAGGTCGATGAATGCCCAGACGCACAACACGGCGCGAGACTGTCTGCAACGAGCGACAGAGCTGTTTCCGAAAAGCGCTGCCTCCTGGGCGCTTCTGTCCCTCACCTACCTGGACGAGATGAGGTTTCGTTATAAGCTCGGCACATCCTCAACGGACGAGACGCTGGAATTAGCCGCCAGCGCGGCGGAGCGGGCAGCCTCGCTTGCCCCAAACGATGCGCGTGTCCTTGAGGCTCTCATGCAGGTGAGCTTTTTCAGAAATGATGTCGACAAAGCCCTTCAGGCGGGTGCGGCAGCCTACGCCATGAACCCCAATGATACCGAGGTCGCGGGGGAATACGGGTTGCGGCTGGCCATGTCGGGGAAATGGCAGTCAGGCTGCGAGCTGATTTCGAGCGCCGTCAACAAGAATGCGGGCCCGAGGGGATACTACCAAGTGGGCATGGCATTGTGTGCCCTGATGAGGAATGACGTCCGGGCCGCGGAACTGTGGTCTCGCATGTCCGACCTGGAATACAATCCCACGCATCACCTCGTGCTCCTATCTATTCTTGGCACGGCCGGGAAAACGGCTGACGCCAGGCAGGAACGGGAATGGCTCAATGCCCATGCATCCGGATTGATGAAGAACATCCGCAAGGAGGTTTCCTTGCGTCTGCAGCGCCCGGAAGATCAGGAAGCATTTTTCAAAGGTCTACGAGCCGCAGGTGTCGCAATCGAACCCGCCGCGGACACCGGTAAATAAGTTCGACGCTGCAGCATCTGTGGCATCTGCACTCTCTATGGAAGGAGGCTGACCCTACTGCCTCCGAGATATCGCATCCGCGATCAGCCGGGCGATTTCATCCTGCACGTCAAGAATGCGTCCTTCGTCAAGGTTTCTGTCATAGGCGCCTGTCCAGACAACGGTTCCGTCGGCTCGATCAACCAGCCGGATTTGGACATGCAACCGCTTATCCTCGGTGCCCACGCTGCCCTGGATGGAGAGTGACGGTTGGTTTGGCGCCACGATATACGCCTTCGGCCCAGGCGTCCTGACAGCGATTGATTTGACCTTCGTCAGTTCCACAATGACGCCATCCGTCAGACTCTTGGCGATGCCGGCGTCGCCATTGTCCCGACCTATGCCGACCAAAGGCTCCACGACGATCTGCGGCCGCATCTCATCTCCCGCAGGCAAAGGTGTGCCCGACGAAGGGTTCAGTGAAGCAACCAGTTCTTGGAGCGGCCGCATCAGCACCAACATGCCCATGGCGGCGATGACAAGCAGGACACCAACCGGCAGGATAAAATCCCGGTAGGCAAGCGGACGTTTATGTTGCGCCACCGGCGCCTCCTGCACGTCGACATCTTTTCCCGGCGAATGACGTCCTGACGCAATCTCTGACTGGCTTGCGGTGAAACTCGGTACGTATCCACCCTTGGGTATGGTGATGTGTATGGAATCGCTTTGCCCGACCACGAGGTAGTATCGCTCCAGGGCGCGGCGAATACGCCCTGTTTCGATACGAACGACCGGATCGTTTTGGGCATCAAAGGAAGCATCTCGGCCGAAGACCGCCTGCGCAATGGTGTAAGCCTTCAGATTCTCTGATCGTCCCGCCAGTGCTTCATCGACGACATATGCAAGAAATCTCCGACTACGCCCCGGAACCTGGAACTCCGCGCTCGACAAGATGCGATCAAGCTGATCACGAACCCTTTCGGGTTCCAGTGACAAATCATCGCCTTGCGAACTCATGCCTCCCTCCCGTAAACATATCGCTCTCACAAGCGCTCAAGGCGACGTATAGGGCTTGCGACCCGACCGGTCGCTCTGTCTCGCAGACTGTGCCGCGACGAACCTAAGACTCTCAGCTGCCTGTCGACGGGGTAAACGTCGGGTAGACCCCCAATGCCTGGGGCTTCATTTTGGAATGATATGGAATCCATAGATGCGATAGCAAGTCGGGAACAACCACACACTCCCGAGTACTTGAAATCGCGGCGACCAGCGGCAAGGCCGATCACTTTCACAAGCAGACCCTGCGCTCCGCACTCGAGCCCAGGCTGGTCAGAAGTCTTGTCATCAAGGAGATTCGCGCCCGGTTATTGTCTGGGCTCTTTGGGTTCCCGCAGACCCCGGCTCGTCAAACCCTCAACTGGCGGGCTGAGCTCGGCACGTCTGACACTTCGCCACCAAGGATGCGGTCAGCAAACGACAGGTTGGAAACCCCGTAGCGCTTCAATAGCTCAGCGTCTTCATTGGCGCGAAACTCGGCCTGGTCCGAGGGTGACGAGAAATACTTCCCAATCAAAATCGGCAGACGAATGCCTCTCAGGTTCCTTTACTGGAACATGTTCCAGAACAGCGCATCGCCGATCGACTTGATGGTGGAACCATCGGCAAAGTAGCTCGGATAACACTTCCCGATTGCCTTGGAATTCCAAAGTGTTGCCGGGCCGAATGTGCCACGTTCCCCGGTGCCCGATCCGAGTCTAAGGCGATCACGCGGCTTCGGGGGCCAGTCCGGCTCGTATTCGGATGCGGTCAGAATCGGGGCTTTGAAAGGCTCTTCAAGATGTGAGTTGTCAAAGCATACCAGCCATTCGCCTCCGACCAGCAACTGCGGAGGAGGCGCAGGCCGTGCCGACCAACAACTCGACTGCATTGGTAGCCGGCCGGTCGTCCAGATTGAAGTTCATCTAAGCGAGAGGCCTGCGTCCGCTGACGACCGTGCAGTCCCCGGTCACTGGGAGGGCGATCTTATCGGTGGGTCGAAGAACAGTTACATCGCGACGCTGGTCGAGCGTCACTCGCGCTACGTCATGCTGATCAAGGTCGCCAATAAGGATACCCAAAGCGTAGTTTCTGCGCTGATAAAGCAGTCACAGAAACTGCCGGGCGAACTCTACAAATCATTGACCTGGGATCGGGGCAAGGAGTTGGCTGACCATCAACGACTGGCAATAGCCGCTGACGTTGAGATTTACTTCTGCGATCCCAGATTATCCTGGCAGCGCGGTTCAAATGAGAACACCAATCGATTGCTGCGCCAATACCTACCGCGCGCCACTGACCTGTCCGTACATAGCCAAGCCCAGCTCAATGCTATCGCCAGGCAGCTCAACGAACGTCCAAGAAAGACCTTGCTTTATCAGGCGCCCGCGCAAAAATTTGCAGAATGTGTTGCGGCGATCAATTGAACCCACTGCCATAAGCCGCCATTCCGCCCACGCGGGTGATTAGATCACGAATTCCTCCGCGTACGTCTGTGGCTCGGGAACGACTGTAACATCCACCGGAATAATCCAATTGGCCGCGTAGCTCTCGCAGTCGGAACGCGGGAGGTCGGGCTGCACGCACCCCGCCCCATCGATCGCGCGACATCGCAATATATATCGCCCCACTTTTTCAGGGGTCCACATGTATTCCCACAAGCGCCATGCGAAGGGACATTCTGTTTCGAGAAGCCTTCCCTCGCGCCAGCCCCTGCCATCTCCGGTGCAGACCTGCACCTGCCGGATACCAGCCTCTCCGCTCCAGGCGGCTCCGAAAATCCGGCACGGTTGGCCGAGGATTAGATGCGCCCCCTGTACGGGACGCGCGATCTGCGCTTTGACCTCCATCTCCGTAAGGGGGGCGAGCCCAGGTTCCCCAAGGCTGCGCTCCCAACGGAAATAGTCGCGCGCCTGCCAGTAGCCAAGGAACGGTTGCTCCACAACCGTGATATGCGTGATCCACTTGACCCAAGCCATGCCGAACCAGCCACCCACCACCGCGCGTAGCGGGTAGCCGTGATCGCGCGTCAACGGTTCGTCGTTCATCGAATAGGCAAGGATCGTGCTGTCAGCGACGGCCTTCTCCAGCGGTAAACTGCGGGCAAAAGCGATGGGGCCTGGAGAAGCCGTTTTCTTGTTCGCGTCGACGACGCCGCTGTCGGCGCCTACGAGCAGAACCTCACGTGCGGTTCGCCTAACGCCCGCCATTTCCAAAATCTCGCGCAGAAGAACACCCGTCCACGCGGCGTTGCCGACGGCCCCGTTCTGCCACTGCAACCCCTCCTTCGCCGGCACATAGTAGACGCGCCCATTCCCTGCGCACTCGACGACGGCGGTGAAAGTCGTGCTCTGCATCGCCTTGATGCTGTCGAGGTCAAGTTCGATCGGCCGCTCCACCGCCCCGTCAACGCGCAATCTCCAGTCTCGCGCATTGAGGTCCGGTGACGGAAAATGGTTTCGTACGAAGAACAGCTCCGTTGGGATCCGCCAATCGGAGAGCGACGCAAACGGAAACTCGATGTTCTGTGGGGATTTCTGTCGAACTATTAGACTGGGTTGCTGTGGTGTCGGCATCGTCCTCGTCTCTCCTTCCAAGAGCACAACGTCGGCTCGCGCGCATTCCGGTTCGATCACACCGCCCCTCGCCGTGCGTCTGTCGCATTCCGCCTTCGGGCCGCATTCTAGCACATACCGCACGTTCCTCGGATCGATCTCGAACGGCAGCAAAGGGCCGCAAGCGGCCTCGGCGGGTGACGCCACTACGCCAAAGGTGTACATTGGCAGCCACCATCGCAGTGGCCGCCAGGATCGAGGAAGCGCCTTTCAGTGACGCCCCTCTCGGCGTCAGGCGGCAGGGCGAATATTATGGTTCATCCGAAACAGGTTGCTCCCGTCGTACTTCTTTTTCAGGTGGACAAGACCCTCGTAATTGTCGCCATACGTGGCCTTCAGGCGCACATCGCCTTCGTCGTCCATCATGAAGTTCGGGTAAGCGCCGTCGAGGTTGAACGGGTGGACCGCCTGCCAGTAGTCGGTCGCCCATTTTTTGAGCGTCGCCGCCTGGCGCGGATCGGCGTCAACGCCGGCAATAACCATCGACCATGTGGCATCCCGGCAATTCCACGCCGTTTCATCTCTTGCCTTGCGATGGACGGCGGCATCGATCGGGTAGAGGTGCATGCACGAGGGTTCGCTGGGTGCCTTGGCCACCTGCTCGATGTGTGCTTCGATCGCCGCGTCGGGAAGCGTCTTCACAAAATCACCCTTCCAGTACCATTGAAGGCCCTTCGGAAAGAGCCCGTCGAACATGCCTTGAAGTGTCGGGTACGGGATCGGACCGGCAAAATCGACAATCGGCTGCGGGAGCGCCCTGCGGACGGCGTTAACTGCCTTCTCCCCGTCGGCGACCGCTCCATTGTAGGAAACGAGAAGCACGCAGATCTTCTTGCCACGATGCTCCACCGGGAACGGATCGGCGGAGGGAACCGTCTGCAGCCCAAGGAAGACGTAGAACTCGTCCGGCGCAGTCGCCAAAAACTCGCGGTACCAGCGCATCACCGTCGCAGCATCCTTCAACTCCCAGAAGATCGGACCGGCATAAACGCTGTCCGCAGGGTGCGCCTCGAACAGAAAACTGGTGACCACACCAAAGTTGCCACCGCCGCCGCGCAGCCCCCAGAACAGATCCGGGCGCTCGGCCTTGCTGGCGGTGACGAGCGTGCCGTCCGCGAGCACGACGTCGGCCTCGATCAGATTGTCGATGGCAAGCCCATATTGGCGGGTGAGGTATCCGTGGCCGCCGTTCAGCGTCAGGCCCGCCACACCTGTGGTTGAGACGACACCGAAGGGGATGGCAAGCCCAAAGGCGTGGGTGGCATGATCGACCTCGCCGGTCGTACACCCGGCCCCTACACGAACTGTCCGCTTGACGGGATCGACGCGCACACCCCGCATCGGCGACAGGTCGATGACGATGCCGTCGTCAACGCTGGCAAACCCAGCCCCGTTGTGGCCGCCGCCCCGGACGGCGATCGGAAGTTCGTTGTCGCGGCCGAAGTTCACGGAGGCAATCACGTCCGCAGCATCCGTACACTTTGCGATCAAGAGCGGCCGCTTGTCGATCATGGCGTTGTAGAGCCTGCGGGCGTCCTCGTAGTCGGCATGGTCGCGCCCGATAAGAGCACCGCGAAGAATCTGTGTGAACTTCCCGATATTTTCGCTGATCATAACACCCTCCTGAAGCCGAGCCTCCGAGCTCATGACGTCGAATCTAATACTGACGAGGGGCGTTTGAAGGATGATGCGCTGACGACTGAATTCGCTCCCCACAGCGGTCGATTGCGACTTCGAAGAATGCGCTGCAAGATGCGGATAGTCTATAATCGTCCTTAGTTGGCGCTGAAAAATGCCGCATGATCTGCGAGGGCTGCGTTCGCAAATTCGCCATCGATTGCTCGGCCTGTTCGACGCGAGCGGCTCCCGGCAACTGCGTGGCAGGATGCCGACGTTCGTGGTATTTTTCGGGAACGGTTGAGCGGATTGAAAGTCGATGCAGACGATTGAGGATTGGCTAGCCCAACTCGGTCTCGGCAAGTACGCCGCGGCCTTCATCGAGAATGACGTCGATCTGCGAGCGCTCCCTCATGTCGCGGAATCCGACCTCCGTGAAC
Organism: Rhizobium sp. IBUN; assembly: GCF_000510625.1. NCBI lineage: Bacteria > Pseudomonadati > Pseudomonadota > Alphaproteobacteria > Hyphomicrobiales > Rhizobiaceae > Rhizobium > Rhizobium sp. IBUN. The sequence continues at coordinate 3,913 of NZ_AZNV01000004.1, read as the reverse complement.
TCGGCGTCTCGCTTGGTCACCGGAAGATTATTCTAGCCGCGATAAACGGACTTGCGCAGCAACCTCCGGACGAACAGCAGCCCGCTCCCGTCGCGACGGACGCTGCGGCTGACCGACGGCTGCTCAGCGTGCTCTTCTGCGACCTCGTAGGATCGACTGCGTTGTCGGAGCAACTCGACCCGGAAGACATGCACGAGCTGATCCGCCGTTATCAGGATAGCGTCGCGGGCGCAGTCACGCGGTTCGGAGGCTATGTCGCCAAGTATCTCGGAGATGGCGTGCTTGCCTATTTTGGGTGGCCCATGGCTTATGAGGACCACGCCGAGCGCGCGATCCGGGCCGGTCTCGAGGCGATAACCGCCGTCGATGCGCTGCAGTCGCCCAACCAGCGGGGACTGAAGGCGCGGATCGGCATCGCATCCGGGCACGTGGTCGTTGGCGACACCGATGGCAGCGCGAAGGAGCGTGGATCGATCGCCGGCGACACCCCAAACTTGGCGGCACGTCTGCAGGGGGCGGCCGCCCCAGGGCAGATCGTGGTCTCGAACAGCACCCGCCGCCTCGCCGGGCGGTCGTTCGAAATCGCCAGCCTCGGCGAGCGGACGCTGAGAGGCTTCACCTCGCCCATTGCGCTGTTCGAAGTCCGCGGCGAGCGAGAGGTGGACAGCCGTTTCGAAGCCGCGCATTCCAGAAAGCTCTCGAAATTTGTCGGACGTGCCAGCGAGATCGGGCTACTGCTCGAACGGTGGGAGCTGGCGAAGGCCGGCCAAGGACAGATGGTCTTTTTGTCGGGGGAGGCGGGCATCGGAAAATCCCGTCTTGTCGAAGCCTTCGAAGAACATCTGCGCGAGACAGAGCATGAACTCATCCGATTGCAGTGCTCGCCCTATCACGCCACATCGGCCTTTTACCCGATCGTCGAGCGACTGAGCCGGGTCGCGATGTTTACGCCGGCAGACGACCGAAACACGCGAGTCGAGAAGTTTCGCACCCTTGTCAGCCGCTACGGCGAAAGGCCCTCGGAAGTTGGTGCGATCTATGCGGAGCTGCTTTCGCTCGATGGCGGTGACGAGTTCAAGCCGCTAAATCTCTCCGCCCACCAGCGTAAGGAACTTCTCGTCCGCACTCTCGCGAACCGATTGCTTCTTGCGACCAGAATCGCACCGGTGCTCATGGTCGTAGAAGACGCACACTGGATGGATCCGTCCACCATCGAATTGCTAGAAGAACTCGTCGGCCGGCTTCACGGCACGGCCGCCCTCGTCGTCGTCACCCATAGACCGGAATGGAGCGCGGACTGGGCCAGTGGATTGGCGCAGTCGACAACACTCTCCATTGGACGTCTGACTAGGCAACAGATGCGCGAGCTCATCGGATCGATGGACTGCGACATTTCCGAAAAGCTTGCCGAAATGATCTTAGAGCGAGCGGACGGCGTGCCGTTGTTCATAGAGGAGTTGACCCGCACGATCATCGAGAGCGGAACGTCACCGTCGCTCAACGTAGAGATCCCGGACAGCCTGCAGGGTTCTTTGATGGCTCGTCTCGATCATCTAGCGGCAACAGCCAAAGAGGTCGCCCAGATTGCTGCCGTTATTGGCAGGGAGTTCGATCGTGGCCTTCTGTCGAAGATTGCAGGTCTCGATGATCGGATCCTCGAGAAAGCACTGCACCAGCTTGTTTCCAGCCAGATCGTCGTCGGAGGCGGTGTCTTGAATGATACCCTCGTTTTCCGTCATGCGCTCATTCAGGATGCCGCCTACCAATCGCTCCTCAACCGGCGGCGGCGACATTTCCACGAGGAAATCGCCAAGGTTCTCGTCGACCAGTATGCCGATGTCGCTGCCACGCAGCCCGAACTCATCGCCCAACACTACGAGAAAGCGCAACGGGTCGAACTCGCGCTTCCCTACTGGATGAAGGCCGGAGAACGCGCCCTTGCACGATCCGCCAACTACGAGGCAGTCGATCATTTCCAGAACGCACTGTCGATCGCGGAACAGTTGCCCAACGTGCCCGGCCACCAAACAGACCTTCTCGCAGCAGTCCTGAAACTAGCCGACGCCCTGTACGCTGCCGGCCGCATGACGGATTCGCTGGCGAAATACAGGCTGGCCGCCCCATTGGCACGCAAAGCGGCAGACACTCAGGGCTTCGTTCGCGCAGTGATCGGCCTCGACGGCTCCCAATTTCTCTCCTCGAACTCGCTTGCCGAAACCCTGCCGCTTCTCGAGGAGGCCATGGCGATGGTTGAACCAGCGGACAAGAAGTCGCGGTGCCAGATTCTCAGCCACCTTGCGCGGGCTTACGCCTACCTGAATGACAGCGAGAAAGCCGCACAATGCCATGGCGTTGGAATAGAACTTGCCCGGGAGGTTGGCGACAAGACTTCTCTTGTGGAGCTCTCCGTTCTCCCACTCCTGACAGCCTCGCCGGTCAAATCCGTCACGGAAAAAAACGACCGGATCGCCCGCGTAGATGAAATACGACGCCTCGCAAGCGAGATCGATGATGACGATGTGCTAACCAGGGCGCTTTCCATTGACACCTATGTCTCAACTGAACTGGGCGATCGCGCACGGGCCGATCGGGCGGTCGACGCCCTGGAGGAACTCGGCACCAAGCGGCAGCATCTCAACGTCCAGTTCTACGCTCGGATCGCAAGAGCGATGATGGCCATCCTCGATGGAAGGTTCACGGCCGCCGAGGAGCTTGCCGAAGAAGCGCTGAAGCTGGGCAAGCACACCCTTGGCGTGGCACCCGAAGGTGTCTACGGCATGCAAATGTTTGCGATCCGCCGGGAGCAAAGCCGTCTCTCGGAGGTCGCGCCGGTCATGAAATTGCTGATCGAGGAAAACCCGGACGAAATCACCTGGCTACCGGGCTTCGCGTTGGTCGCCTTTGACCTCGGTTATCGGGAAGCGGCCCAGCGGAGATTGGAAGAGCTTTCCAGCACACGCTTCACCCTGCCGCTTGACGGAAAACGAAGCGCATCCCTCTCGTTCCTGACGGAAGTCGCCGCCGGCCTGGGGGACATGGAAGCGGCCAGGACACTCTATAAGCTTATGCTCGACTACAAGGAGATGACCGTCACGATAGGCATGGCGACTGTCTGCTTCGGTGCCGCAAGCCGCTATCTGGGCATGTTATCCGCCGCGCTGGGTGAATTCGAGCGGGCGTCAAAGCACTATGAGCATGCGCTCGAGATGAACTCGGCGATCGGCTCGCGACCGTGGCTCGCGCACACGCAGGCCGAATATTCTGATTTGCTAATGAAAATAGGTAGCAGAGCCGCGATAAAGAGAGCAATGTCCTTATCCGAGCATGCCCGGTCAACTGCGGCCGAACTGGGAATGGTCAGGCTGCAACAGCGACTGAAGCAGACCATTCATTAGGATCAGAGGTTCGCCGCTTTGGGTGAGAAGAGGGTCTCATCATGCCACGCTATATCATCGAAAGAAACTTTGCCGAACAACTCCAACTGTCGAAAGAGGGAGTCGAGGAAATCAACCTGATCAACGACGAGGAAGGGGTGAAGTGGATTTTTTCGTTCCTCAGCGCCGACAGGAAAAAGACATACTGCCTTTACGAAGCGCCAAATCCTGAAGCCATTCGCGCCGCGGCAAGGAGGAACAATGTCCCCGCGGATGTGATCATTGAAGTTGGCAGGGAGATCGGCCCCAACATGTTTGCATAGCCCTGCCCGACCGCCCCTCCCGGCTGCACCTGCTTGAGCTACCGAATTTACACGTGAAGGCCGTCCGCCTATGCGGAGGAGCTTTCTGTGAGGCGAATTGAATGGCAAATATTCAGGTTTTGTTGGTTGCGGGGGCAGGATTTGAACCTGCGGCCTTCAGGTTATGAGCCTGACGAGCTACCGGGCTGCTCCACCCCGCGCCAAGTGCAAAACCCT